>JAJYVR010000100.1 GCA_021791935.1 Acidobacteriota bacterium | reverse complement strand
TCCTATAATCGTTTTCATGAAGGCTTCTCCTGATCCAGCAGCTTCTGGTCCTCTTACCCAAAGCTAATGGATCGCTGAAGCCTTCGTCCTTATCCCATCAATCCTCGCCGCGACCTTTGCGGCTAGGGTGGGACGGTCCGGTGCCCCATTCAAGCCTTGTCGCCGCGGCGACGCTTGACGAGTAAAAAAGAATTGTCATCCCGACCGAGCGCAGCGAGTGGAGGGACCTGCATTTTCCCGAATCAGCGACGATCTGGGTGCCCCATTCAAGCCTTCCTTTGGCTTGAGTGGGATCAAACCAGCGCCCGTCTCCCAGCAAGTCGTTCGCGCCTATTGGTTCACGCCGCTCGCCAGGAATCCGCCATCCACAACCAGAATCTCCCCCGTCACAAAGGAAGCCATGTCCGAAGCCAGATAGATCGCCGCGCCGACTAACTCCTCCACCTTGCCAAACCTTCCCATGGGAGTTCGCAGCAATAATTCTTTTCCCCTCCCCGTGTTATCCAGCAACTCTTGATTCAGCGCCGTGCGAAAGACTCCGGGGGCGATGGCATTCACGGTCACTCCATATCGCGCCCACTCAAGCGCCAGCGATTTCGTCAGCGATGCCACTCCGCTTTTACTCGCGGCATAGGCGGCCACTTCATAAAACCCCACAAAGCTGGTCAGCGACGCAATGTTGACGATGCGACCATGCCCACGCTCCACCATGTGCCGCCCAAATACCTGGCACGCCCGCAGCGTTCCCGTCAGATTCGTATCGAGGATCTTCTCCCATGTCGCATCGTCCAATTCCAGCGTGGGTGTTCGCTTCGTCATTCCCGCGCAGTTCACCAGAATGTCCACGCCGCCGAGCACGGAAATTGTCTTCTCTAACACTTGCTCCAGAGAATTGCGATCGCCAACGTCGGAAGCGATTGCGAGCGACCGCCGCCCAAGAGCTTCGATCTGCTCCGCGGTTTCTTCCACCTGCTCGGCACGACGAGAGGTTGCCACGACATCCGCCCCTGCCGCCGCCAGACCCAACGCCAGCGCCCGCCCAATGCCGGATGTGCCACCGATCACCACCGCCGCCTTGCCCGCTACATCGATTCCCTTGATTCCGTCCATCGCCATTCTGTCCCCCGTCTCCATCGAGAAAGTATCGCCTGCAATGAAACATTTTCCAAATCGTCAGCCAGCAAACTTGTGGCCTTCTTCCCCGCCATTCACCTGGCCGCATTCCACCAGCCGCACAATCGGCACCCCGCCGGCGATCTTCCCCGGCTCCGCTCACGCATCTGCCGGACTTATGCAAACCGTCTCCACTCAATATTACTGTCCGATGAAAGCTTACTATGGATGCAAAGGACTTTCCAGCCATGTTGCATCCCCACCGATTGTTTCCCGCCGATCCATCCGCGCGCGCCATTGCCGGACGTCTGTACGCTGGCGTCAAAGACCTCCCGATTCTCAGTCCGCACGGCCACACGGAGGCCAAGTGGTTTGCCGGCAATCAACCCTTTCCCGATCCATCCACCCTCTTGATCCAGCCGGACCACTATATCTTCCGCATGCTCTACAGCCAGGGCATTCCCCTCGAGCACCTCGGCATTGGCGAGCATCCCATCGCGAATCCTCGCGGCGTCTGGCATCTGTTTGCCAAGCACTACTATCTGTTTCGCGGCACGCCTACACGCCTCTGGCTGGATTATTGTTTTCACGAGTTGTTCGGCTTGAAGGTCCCGCTGTCTCTAGATACAGCGGATGAATATTACAACGCCATGCAGGCAACGCTGGCGCAGCCGGAGTTTCGCCCGCGCGCTTTGTTTGAACGCTTCCATATTGAAGCCCTCGCAACTACAAATTCCCCGCTCGACCCTTTGACTCATCACCTGGCCTTGCGCGACTCAGGCTGGTCGGGCAAAGTCATTCCCACCTTCCGCCCCGATCCAGTGGTCGATCCCGACTTTGACGGTTTCCAGGAAAATGTTCGCCAACTGGGCGCAATGACGGGAGAAAATACTTCTCATTGGCTCGGCTATCTTTCCGCCCTCCGCGCCACGCGCCAGCGTTTTCGCGCCCTTGGCTGCACCGCCACCGACCACGGCCACCCCACGCCCGCCACCGCCGACCTGGACGCCGACAGCGCGGCCAAGTTGTTCCATCGCATTGTTTCCGGCTCCTCCACCGACGCCGATCGAGAACTCTTCCGCGCCCAAATGCTCACCGAAATGGCGCTGATGAGTCTCGACGACGGCCTGGTCATGCAGATCCATCCCGGCAGTTTTCGCAATCACAATCGGACCGTCTACAAGCGCTTCGGTCGCGACATGGGCGCCGACATTCCCACGCAAACCGACTACGTCCACAACCTGCGTCCGTTGCTGCAGCGCGTCGGCAACGAACCCAACCTCACCATCATTCTTTTCACGCTGGATGAATCCACCTACAGCCGCGAACTCGCCCCGCTCGCCGGTCACTATCCCTGCCTCAAGCTCGGTCCACCCTGGTGGTTCTACGACAGCCCAGAAGGCATGCGGCGTTTTCGCGAGTCCACCACCGAGACTGCGGGCTTCTACAACACCGTGGGATTCAACGACGATACCCGCGCCTTCCTCTCCATCCCCGCCCGTCACGACATGGCCCGCCGAGTCGATTGCGCCTATCTCGCGACCCTGGTCGCCGACCATCGCCTGGATGAAGGCGAAGCCCACGAGGTCGCGCTCGACCTCGCCTACCGCCTGGCCAAGTCCGCCTACAAGCTATAGACCCATGAATGAAGAATCGTCATCCCGACCTGCCGTCTCCTTGAAAAGGACCCTGGGTGCCCCATGTCTCGCTTTTGAGACATGGGACCTGTCCAAAAATCGATTGTCGCCCCGTTGAAGATCGCCGCTGCGAGCGAAAGGGTGGGACGCGATCCGCCGCCGCGCATCGTAATATGGGAAACAGAAGCAGCAAAACATGGGACAATCGAATCGCGGCGGAGATTGACTCGATGATGGAATTGAAGGACAAGAAAATCCTGGTGGTGGGGTTGGGCAAATCCGGCCTGGCCTCCGCTATTTTCCTGCGAAAACACGGCGCCCAGGTCACTGTCTCCGATGTGCGCAGCGTGGAGGCCCTGGCGAACGATTTGCCCGCGCTGCTCGATGTCGGCGTGATGGTTGAGGCCGGCGGTCATGGCCTGCTGACGTTTCGCCGTCAGGACTGGATTGTCGTCAGCCCCGGCGTTCCGCTGGACACGCCGGAACTGGCGCAGGCGCGCGGATTTGGCACCCCTGTCATCGGCGAACTGGAACTGGCATCGCGCTTTCTGCACGGCAAAATCCTCGCCATTACCGGCTCGAATGGCAAGACGACCACGACCGCCCTCTGCGGGGAAATCTTTCGCGCCGGCGGCCGGCCCACCCAGGTGGGCGGCAACATCGGACTGCCGGTCATTTCGCTGGTCCCTCAAAGCACGCCCGAAGGCTGGAATGTGCTCGAAGTCTCCAGCTTCCAGTTGGAAACCATCGTCGAGTTTCATCCCAACATTGCCGTCATCCTGAATATCGCTCCCGACCATCTCGATCGCCACGGCAGCATGGAAAATTACGTCGCCGCGAAGGAACGCATCTTTGCGAATCAGACGGCGGACGATTTTCTGGTGCTGAATGCCGAAAGCGTCGAGTCGCAGCCCATGGCGGCGCGGACCAAAGCCAGGGTCTTCCGGTTCAGCGCGCGGCGTCCGGTCCGCCAGGGAAGTTTCATCGATCAGGACGCCATTGTCTGGCGCGCCAGCGAGCAGGCCGCAGTGGAGCCAGTCCTGCCGGTGAGCGAAATCCCTCTCAAGGGCGAGCACAATATCGAAAACGTTCTGGCTGCGGTGTGCTCCGCCAAACTGGCGGGAATCTCCAGCGACGTCATTCGCAAAACCGTCGCCGCTTTCCGCGCCGTCGAACATCGTCTTGAGTTTGTCGCCCGCCTCGGCGGAGTGGAGTTTTACAACGACTCCAAGGCCACCAATGTCGATGCCACCATGAAGGCCATCGCCTCCTTCCCCGGCGGAATCCACCTCATCCTCGGCGGTAAAGATAAAAATTCCGACTACACCCTGCTGGCCCCGCTGCTGAAGGAACGGGTGCGCGCCGTCTATACCATCGGCGCGGCGGCGGAAAAAATCGAGGGCCAGATCGGCGGCATCGTCGAGCTTGTTCGCTGCCAGACCTTGGAACGCGCTGTCGATCAGGCCGCGTCGCAGGCAAAGTCCGGAGAAATCGTCCTGCTGGCGCCAGCCTGTTCCAGCTTCGATCAATTTGAAAATTACGAGCACCGCGGACAGTGTTTCAAACAATACGTGCTGGCGCGGCAAGGTGTGGAAGCATGGCAAAACGTGTCGGCGTAGACAAATGGCTGTTCATCGTCACGCTGCTGCTGGTGCTCTTTGGACTGGTCATGGTATTTTCCGCCTCCGCCGTCATGGCGAAGGAGCGCTACGGTTCCCCCTATTACTTTCTCCTCAGGCAATCCGGTTGGGCGCTGCTCGGCCTGCTCACCATGCTGGTCCTGATGCGCGTCAATTACCGGCATTACAACAGCCCCTCCGTGATTTTTCCCTGCGTTGCCGTCACCACGCTGCTGTTGCTGGCCACATTCTTCCTGCGCGACTCGCACCATACGCATCGATGGATTCGCTTCGGCCCCTTGAGTTTTCAGCCATCTGAAATCGCCAAGCCCGCGCTGGTGCTGTTTCTGGCATGGTTTCTGCAGGGCCGTGTCGACCAGTTGCAGGATTGGCGGCGCGCGATTCTGCCGGCGGCGCTGCCCAGCCTGTTGTTCATCGCGCTCATCTTGAAGGAGCCCGACCTGGGCACCGCCCTGGTATGCGCCATAGTCACCGCGTTGATGCTGTATCTGGCCGGGGCGCGGATAAAATATCTTGTCTTCGCGCTGCTGGCGGCTTCTCCGGTGCTTTATTACATGCTGTTTCATGTGCCCTGGCGTCGCGCCCGCATGATCGCATTTCTCAATCCGGAAAAAGATCCGCGCGGCACCGGCTTTCACATTCTGCAATCGCTGATCGCCGTCGGCGCGGGCGGCATCCATGGCGTTGGACTCATGGAGGGGCGGCAAAAACTCTTCTATCTGCCGGAACCCCAGACCGACTTTATCTTTGCCAACATCGCCGAGGAACTGGGACTGATTGGCGCCATCTTCGTTGTCGCGCTGTTTCTGATGCTGGCGTATCGCGGTCTGCGCGCCGCCCTGCTGTCGACCGATCCCTTCGCTCGCTTCCTCGCCTTCGGCATCACGGCCACCATCGTCATCCAGGCATTCTTCAATATCAGCGTGGTCCTGGCGCTGGTTCCCACCAAAGGTATTGCGCTGCCGTTCATTTCCGCCGGCGGCACATCGTTGTTTTTTACGCTGCTCAGCATGGGCGTGCTGTTGAACATTACCAGGGAGATCGACTGACGCGCATGGCCAATGGAAATTTGCGCGTTTTGATTGCCGGCGGCGGCAGCGGCGGCCACGTCATTCCCGCATTGGCGGTGGCGCGTGAACTGGCGCAGTCCTACGGCGCAGCGGTCCGCTTTGTCGGCACAGCGCGCGGCATGGAGACGCGCCTGGTCCCGGAGGCTGGTTTTCCGTTGGACTTGATCCAGGTTGGCCAGCTCAACAATGTCCGCCTCACGAAGAAAATCGCGACACTTTCCAGGCTCCCCTTCAGCGTGTTGGCATGCATGCGCCTGCTGCGAAAATTTCATCCGCATGTGGTGTTCGGCGTCGGCGGCTATGCCTCCGGTCCGGCGATGCTGGCCGCCATCCTGACCGGTACCCCGCGGGTTGCCTTTGAGCCCAATGCGGTCCCCGGCATGGTCAACCGCTGGATCGGCCGATGGGTGCAGGCGGCTGCCGTCAATTTTCCCGATACGCTGCGTTATTTTCGCAACGGCCATGTCACCGGAATTCCGGTTCGCCCGGAATTCTTCGCGCTTCCTCCTCGTCCCGTCGATGCGCCTCCGCGGTTGCTCGTCTTCGGCGGCAGCCAGGGAGCGCGAGTGTTGAACCGCATGACGCCGCTGATCGCGGCCGATCTGCTGGAGGCGGTGCCTGGTCTCACCATTCTGCATCAAAGCGGCGCGCGGCATTTGGAGGGCACGCAACAGGCATATCTGCAATCGCCCGAGCTGCGTGGCCGTTGGGCCGCTTCCTGGAAAGTTGGGCCGTTCCTGGACGACATGCCGGCGCGTTTTGGCGATGCCAGTCTGGTGCTGTGCCGCAGCGGGGCCAGCACGGTCGCCGAACTTGCGGCCGCCCAAAAACCTTCGCTGCTGATTCCCTTCCCGCAGGCCGCCGACAACCACCAGTGCCGCAATGCCGAGGTGTTTGTTCATGCGGGCGCCGCAGCCATGCTGGTCGAGGCCGAACTGACGCCGCAGCGGCTGCTTGCGGAATTGCTCCGCCTCTTCAAAGATCCGGAAGGTCTTGCCGCCATGGCGAGGAAGGCCCGCGGTCTCGCCCACCAGAACGCGGCCGCATCCATTGCGTCGCTCCTGAAACAGCAACAGCCTGCGTAGCGTTTCCACACATAGCGTAAGGTTTGGGTGCCTCATCCTAGCGAAGCTAGGGTGGGAAAGAATGATGCCCAGATGACAGTAACAGTGAAAATGCGTAAAAGCAGGCTGCTGTTGCACTCTTCGTGTTGCGCGAGATTTTCGCTTACAGCATTTTTCAAATCATGTGCTCACAGAACTCTGGGGTGAGAGAGCACGACTCTTTCCCCGACCGTCAACACCCCCGATCGAAAATGCTTTAGCGATGTCCGCCACCGCCGCCGCCACCGTGGAACCCACCGCCGCCGCCGAAGCCGCCACCATGGAAGCCGCCTCCACCGAAGCCGCCTCCGCTGTGGAATCCACCGCTGCCGCCGCTGAATCCACCGCGCGATCCGCCGAACCCGCCGCCGCTATATCCGCGCGACCCGCTGAATCCGCCTCCGCCATAGCCGCGAGCGGCGCCCCCCCCGTAGCTGCCGCGTGCGCCGTAGCTGTTGCCGTAGCTGCGCTGTCCGGCGAAAGAGCTGCCGCCATAGCTGTTGCCGCGCGGCAGGTTGTAGGCCCGCGTCGGAGAGCCGCTGGAACCGCCGTAGCTCCGCGCCGCCGAATTGCTGTTGCTGTAGCCGCGACCCATATAGCTGCCATAGTTGCGGCCCGCCGTTGCGGTCGATCTGGAACTGTATCCAGTATTCATGACGCGACCCGTTGTGCCGCTGTAAGGCCTGCCGTTGCCGCCCTGCAGCCTGCCTCCATGAAGGGATGCATAGTTGTTGGCGCGTGCAACGCTCTCGTTCATTGCGCCGCGACCATTTGTCATTCCGTGACCCGTTGTCAGTCCGGAATTTCTAGCATTGTTGAACTGGCGTCCATTCACTCCACCGGGGCCGCGCTGGCCGTTGTAGTTGTGAATGTTGTTGATGTTGGTGATGTTGTTCACGTTGCGATTGTTGTAGTAGCGCCCGCCATCCCAGCGTCCGCCATAAAACCCGCGTCCCCAATAGCCGCCGCCGTAGAACATGCCGCCGTAAAATCCGACCGAGAGACCCCAGTAGCCGGGATACCAGCCGTATCCGAATCCAAAGCCGCCCCAATATCCAGGCGTCCACAAGGCCCCCACGAACGGCGGATACGCCCACACGCCCGGCACCCAGTCCCAGCCATCGTCCCAGCCCCAATAGCCAGGGGTCCATTCGTATCCATCGCCAGGACAGGGCGGCTGGTCGTACGCGTCGACTGGAAACGGCGGCGGCGCGGAATCCACCTGCTGCACCGCGGCCCGGCCAGGATCTTCGCTTGCCGATTGATCCGAGGGAGCTGGCGGCGGAGCTCCGTTGTACTGGCCGTTGCCTTGGTCCTGCGGCTGCACCGCGCCTTGGCCGTTGTCGTAGGACTGGCCATTGCCTTGTTGCTCGCCTTGGCCGTTGTAATTGGACTGGCCATTGCCTTGTTGCTCGCCTTGGCCGTTGTAATTGGACTGGCCGTTATTGCCGTTATTGTTGTACGGCTGATCGCCGTTGTATGGCTGATCGCCGTTGTACGGCTGTACCGCGCCTTGGCCGGCATTCGGTAGCTGGCAACTCGGACAACTCCATTGCGGGTTGTTGGCGTCCTGCGGCGGCGTGACCGTGCCATCGTTCTGTTGCGCAATCGCTGGGGCAATCAGTCCGCCCGCAAGAAATATGCCTGCCAGCGCCGGTACGAAAAGGGAACGAAGCGATCGCATATCGTACTCCCGACCGGAACCCCCTGCTATCCACCAAATTCTGTGGCTTCAGAAGGAAAGGGTCTCGGAGAGTCCCAGAGTGGCCGCTCAGCGGACGTACTCCTCCGGCTCTCACCTTAATCTAACGTATTTCCAGCGAAAAGGTTGCGGTCGTTTCGACACATTTTTTGTCGCCCGCTCGCTTGGAAATTTCTAAGCGGGCGCTGTTCTTTGATTCAAGCGGGGCACGTCGCCCAACTTTATGTCCGGAGCATGATGCCTGTGTGGTGAATCGGCGAGATTCCGGGTAGACCCCGGACATTGGCTCGATCCGTGAATCGGCGAGGTTCCAGGTAGACCCCGGACTTTAGTCCGGGGAACCGAGTTCAAATCCATGACGCGCCTTCAGGCGCTGAGGTACACTGCCGACGTCCCGACTCAAAGTCATCGCCTTACGCGACTTTCCGGAACAACTTCGAACCTCCGTCATCCCGGTGGTTCCTCATCCCCGGACTGAAGTCCGGGGTCTACCGCAGCGTGAACAGGCCCTGGGTGAAGCGCGTTGAGACTGATGAACTGGTCGCTGCTACAGTAGAAGTCAGGTTTCCATCCAGGATGTTCATTCGCACCCAGCACGTACATTTCATAGGGATTGGCGGCATCGGCATGAGCGGGATCGCCGAGATTCTGCTCAATCTGGGTCATCGCGTCTCCGGTTCCGACCTGAAACGTTCCCCCATCACCGACCGGCTCCTCAGCCTGGGAGCCACCATTTTTGAGGGACACGCGGCCTCCAACATTGCCGGCGCGGATGTCGTCGTGACCACCTCCGCTCTCAGTTCCACCAACCCGGAAGTCCTCGCCGCGCACGCGCAATCCATTCCTGCGATCCAGCGCGCGGAGATGCTGGCGGAGTTGATGCGTCTGAAATACGGTGTCGCCATCGCCGGCATGCACGGCAAAACCACCACCACCTCCATGGTCGCCGCCGTGCTGGCCGCGGGAGGATTGGACCCGACCGTTGTCGTCGGCGGTCGCGTCGAAACCATGGGCTCCAGCGCTCGCCTGGGAAGCTCCCAGTATCTGGTCGCCGAGGCCGACGAGAGCGATCGCTCCTTTCTCAAACTGTCGCCCATCCTGGCCGTGGTCACCAACATCGATCGCGAGCACATGGATTGCTATCGCGATATGGAGGACGTGGAGCGCGCATTCCTTGACTTTATGGACCGCGTTCCGTTTTACGGCGGGACCACAGCCTGCATCGACGACCCAAAATTGGCCGCGCTCCTTCCGCGCGTGCGTCATACCGTGTTGACCTACGGCATGGCGCCGGAAGCCGCGTTTCGCCTGGAAGTGTTGCCCGCCCCAGGCACCTCCCAGCCCGGCAGCCGGTCGAAGTTTCTCGTCCATCGCAAAGGCAATTCGCTCGGACCCTTCACCCTTTCCGTCCCCGGCCTGCATAACCTCAGAAATGCCGCCGCCGCCGTCGCCATCGGCATCCAGCTTGGCGTCTCAGTCGAACACATTGCCGCCGGACTGGCGGAGTTTCGCGGCGTGGAGCGCCGTTTTCAGCGCAAGGGAGAGGTCCGCGGCGTCACCGTGGTCGACGATTACGGCCATCACCCCACGGAAATTCGCGCCACGCTGGAAGCCGCCCGTCAATGCGGCTTCCAGCGCCTTCTGGTCCTCTTCCAGCCGCATCGATACACCCGCACCCGCGATCTGCTGCACGAATTCCGCGACTGTTTTCAGGCGGCCGATGTCGTCCGCGTGGTCGATATTTATGCGGCCAGTGAGACTCCAATCCCCGGCGTCGATGCCCTTGCTCTGGTGGAGGCCATCGATGGCGCGGATGCCCGCTACTGCCCATCGTTTGAAGATGCCGTCGAGCAAATTGTTCGCATCGCCAAACCCGGCGACCTGGTCCTGACCATGGGAGCAGGCAACATTCATCAGGCCGCGGCCATGCTGCTCGCCGCCCTGGAGACAGGGGACGCCAGTCGCGCCCAGCCAGAAAAACCCGCAAATCCCGGAAAAAACGGCAAGAAACCCGAAAAATAGTGTGGCGGAAAATGGCTGGCGGGTTATAGTCGAATTGGCGACTCTCACGACCAGCTACGGCCGTGGCAAAAAACACAGGAAGCGATGGACGGACCGGGCTGCTCGAAACCGAGGAGGCCAATCGTCTCCTTCGCTCAAAATTCAACGCGGAGACAGTACACATTCCCGACCCTGTATTGGATGAAGCGGCCACGCGGGAAGCCGAAACGTCGTTTCTGCGTTCTCAACGGCGCGTCCCGGTACGTCGCCGCGGCGGACCGCGCTTCTTCTCCCGATTCGGTCTTGGGACTCGCTGGGTCCGCTTGTTTGCAGCCGTTCTGATCGTTGCCGCTCTGGGTTTGGTTGCGATGGCCGGTTTCGCCGTCAAAACCCTTTTGCTCCACAACCGTCTTTTCACGCTGCATTCCGCGGAAAATATTCAGGTCGACGGCAACCGCGTCGTGACCGCGCCCCAGGCGCTCGCCTTCTTCGCACCCGATCTGGGACGCAGCATCTTTCGCATTCCGCTCGCCCAACGTCAGGCGGAGTTGGAACAAATCCAGTGGGTGCGGATGGCGACGGTCATGCGTCTGTGGCCGAATCGACTGCGCGTCACCGTGGTCGAACGCACTCCGGTGGCCTTTGCCCTGGACGGAAACACCGTGCGCCTAGTGGACGATCGGGGCATCCTGCTCGATCTGCCCGATGCCGCCGCGCAGCATTATTCCTTTCCCGTATTGAACGGCATCGCCGCCGCTGCTCCGTTGTCCATCCGCGCGGCGCGCATTGCAATGTATGTCCAATTTGTCCGCGCGCTCGATGCCGAGGGTGGGCATATTTCGTCGACGCTCAGTGAAGTGGACCTGTCCGATCCCGAGGATGTTCGCGCGATTTTTGTCGGCGGCGGGCGTCAGCCCCTGGTGCACTTCGGCGACTCAGACTACTTGGCGCGGTATCAGGCCTACCAGTCGCATCTCACAGAGTGGCTGCAACAATATCCCGCGCTGCGGTCGGTGGACATGCGCTACGGAAAACAAGTCGTGCTCGATACGGGTTCCGTGGCGAATACACCGCAGACCGCGGATGTAGCCTTGCCCAGC
>JAJYVR010000099.1 GCA_021791935.1 Acidobacteriota bacterium | reverse complement strand
GGTCTCGCTTTTGAGACCTGGGTTTTGTGACCGAACTCGTGTCCTGGACGCCCTCCGATCTCGCTGCTGGAAGAGAAGGGCGGGATGAAGACCATGTCCATCGCAGACAACATCGCGCGAATTGAAACTGAAATCGCCGCCGCCTGCCGTCGTGTCGGCCGCCCCCGCGAAAGCGTCCAGCTCATGGCCGTCTCGAAGGCGCATCCCGCAGCCTCCATCGCGGAAGCCTTCGCCTGCGGCATCCGCTTGTTCGGCGAAAATCGCGTGCAGGAATATGCCGCCAAGCAGCCCGCCTTGCAGGCCGCCGGAATGTTTGCCGACCCACAGCCAGCCGCGTTTCATTGCATCGGCCCGCTGCAGACGAACAAAGCCGCCCGCGCCGCCGAAATCTTTGACGCTGTCGATTCGGTCGACTCGCTGCACCTGGCCCAGCGGCTGGATCAAGCAGCTTTATCCGCCGGCAAGCGTCTGCCCATCCTGATTGAGATCAAGCTGAGCCCTGAGCCTTCCAAGCACGGTCTCGCTCCCGATGCAGCCGAGCTGCGCCAACTTCTCGAATGCCTCCCAGAATTCAAGAATCTCCACATGCGCGGCCTGATGACCATCCCCCCCTACGCCGACGATCTGGAGCAGGCGCGTCCCTATTTTCGTCGGCTGCGCGAGTTGCGTGACTCTTTGGCGCAGCGCTATTCCTCGCTCGCGTTCGATGAACTTTCCATGGGCATGTCGCACGACTTTTCTGTCGCCATTGAAGAAGGCTCAACCCTGGCGCGCGTCGGCACCGCAATCTTCGGCGCAAGGTCTCCGGTGTGAGCGCGGAATCCGCCGTGCATGTGCGCGATACGCCGCAGGGCGCAGTCTTTGAAGTGCGCGTGCATCCGCGCGCAAAACGCACCGCAATTGCCGGCATTCTCGACGGCAGGCTGAAGATTGCGCTTGCCTCTCCGCCCGTCGATGGGCGCGCCAATGAAGAGTTGCAGCGATTTTTCTCGAAGCTGTTCAACGTTCCCCGCAGTGCTGTTGTCCTCCTCGCCGGAGAGCACGCGCGCAACAAACGGGTCTTGATCGCCGAGCGTAACAGCGCCGCAATTCTCGCTGCGATTGAGCTGGCTCTCGCCAGCAAGGATGCGCATTTTTCTTAGCGCCTTGGACTTTGGGCAGTGTCGATCGGTGCAGCCTTCTATACACTGAACGGGTCTACTCAATTCTTTCGCGCGGGTTTGGTCCATGCCATCGCTGTATGCCGTGGTTTTAGCCGTCGTCGTACTTGTGCTGCTGGTCGTCTCCATGTCGCAGCTTCGCGGCGTCAAGACCAAGGCGGACTACCTGCTCGCCGGCCGCTCGCTGCCTGCCTTTGTACTCGTGTTTACGCTACTGTCCTCATGGATTGGCGCAGGCTCTTTGTTTGCGGGCGCGGAGAACGCCTATCGCAATGGCTTTGCCGCGCTGTGGCAGCCCGCCGGAGGGTGGGCCGGACTATTGCTGATTTATTTCATTGCGCCGCGAGCCAGAAAATTCGCGCAGTTCACCATTCCCGACCTGCTGGAAGCCCGCTACAACCAGACCGCGCGCGTGCTCGGCGTCATTGCTATCCTGTTTGCCTATACGGCGATTGCCAGCTATCAACTTCGCGGCGGCGGCGATATTCTGCACCTCATCTTTCCCGATGCCATCAGCAGCACCATGGGCATGTACATCGTCGCGGCCTTCGTCATCGTTTTCACCGCGCTGGCTGGCATGGCCTCGGTTGCGTATATGGATGTCGCGATCGGTCTACTGGTTACGGTGGCCTTGCTGATTTCGCTGCCGATTTTGTTGCATCAGGCTGGCGGAATCGCCGGTCTGCACGCCGCGCTGCCGGCAACGCATTTCCAGGTGCTCGGCTCCATCTCCTTCGCCCGCGCCATGGAGTTCTTTTTGCCCACCATGCTGCTGATGCTGGGCAACCAGGCGATGTATCAGAAGTTTTTCTCTGCAAAATCCGAACGAGACGCGCGCGTCGCCGCCGTCGGCTGGGTCATCGGCACGGTGATTCTTGAAACGATCATCGTCGCCATCGCGGTCATCGGTTCCGCGTTGTATCGCACCGGAGAAGTCAGCCGGCGCCCGCGTGAAATCATCGCGTATACGGCCACGCACGGGTTGCCGGCGCTGTTGGGCGCATTGTTGCTGGGCGCTGTCTTCGCCAAGGTCATCTCGACCGCGAACAATTATCTTTTTTCTCCCGCAACCAATCTTGTCAACGACGTTTTCCTTCGCTACATGCAGCCGCAGGCCAGCAACAAACGCATCCTGTTGATCTCGCGGCTGGTGGTGGTCGGGCTCGGCATCTGGGCGTTGGTCCAGGGGGCGTATACACAATCGATCCTGGAAAAAGCGCTGTATGCGTACACCATCTATTCCGCCGCGCTCACGCCAGTGATCCTGGCAGCGTTCTATTCGCGGCGCATCAACTCCTATGGCGCGGTTTCCTGCATTGCGGCGGGCACATTCGTCACCGTTGTCTGGGATACGGATTTTGCGCATCGCCACTTGCCTGCGCTTTTTCTGCATCGAGACGCGATTTTTCCAGCGCTGATCGCGTCGCTGATCTGTCTGTTCGTCGTCAGTTGGCTCACGCCGCCTCCGCAGCGGGATAAAGTCGCGCAGTTTCTGCCGTAAGTGTCTCTCCTTGCCCACACCGTACAATAGGATTGGAGTTTTTTCATGATGCGCCGTGTCTACATGGACGCCAACGCCACCACGCCGCTGCTGCCGGAAGTTTTCGAGGCGATGCAGCCGTACTTTGTGGAGCGCTTTGGCAACGCCAGTTCCGTCCACTCCTTCGGCCAGCAGGCCCGTGGAGCGGTAGAGCAGGCGCGCATCCGCGTCGCCGCATTGCTGCACTGCCGCCCGGCGGAGATCGTCTTTACAAGCGGCGGCACTGAGAGCGACAACCTGGCGTTGTTTGGCGCGACCAAGCCCGGCGATCACATCGTCACGACGACCATCGAACATCATGCCGTGCTGCATGCCGCGGAGCAGTTGGCGAAGTCCGGCCGCGAAGCGACCTTCGTTTCTGTCGATGACGAAGGAGTGGTCGATCCGGAAGAGATTCGCAGCGCCCTGCGCCCAAACACGCGATTGATCAGCGTGATGATGGCGAATAACGAAACTGGAGCGATCCAGCCCGTTGAAACAATTGCCGCCATCGCCGCCGAAGCCGGAGTACAGTTCCATACCGATGCCGTGCAGGCTGCGGGTAAATTGCCGCTGAACGTAGAGAAGATCGGTTGCAATCTGCTCTCCCTCTCCGGTCACAAAATCCATGGGCCGCAAGGCACCGGCGTGTTGTTTGTCCGCAAAGACACGAAAATCGAGCCATTATTGTACGGCGGCACGCATGAACGCCAACGCCGCGCGGGCACGGAGAATCTGGCGGGAATCGTAGGTTTGGGGAAAGCGGCGGAAATCGCCGCCAGATCTCTGGAAGACGGATCCACGCAGGGAATTGCGGCTCTCCGTGACCGGCTACAGAATGAAATTCTGGCTCGCGTTGCCGATGCTGGCGTGCATTCTGGCCAGGTGCCGCGCGTTCCCAACACCGCCAACTTGTGGTTCGATCATCTGGAAGGGGAAGCGCTGGTCATCTCGCTGGACCTGAAAGGTCTGGCGGTTTCCGGCGGCTCCGCCTGCGCGTCTGGAGCGAGCGAGCCCTCGCATGTGCTAACGGCCATGCGGGTGCCCACCGAGCGAGCCCGCGCCAGCCTGCGCTTCAGCCTGTCGAAGCTGACTACGGCGGAAGATGTAGATTTCGCCATTGAGATTGTTCCCCAGGCGGTCGCCAAGCTGCGGGAGTTGTCGCCGTTCTATCACGATACATTTTCGGTAAATGCATCTCCTGTCGCGACTGCGCAACGATAGCGTCCATGTATGGGAGTCATTCTGAACGAAGCGCAGCGGAGTGAAGAATCCAGGGGATGTTTCCTTTGAGGACCTGCCGTCACCCTCTGGATTCTTCGCTTCGCAAAGAATGACAGATGTCGTATTCAGGTAAAGAAAAAGCTTGTTGAATTTATGCCCACATCAGAAACTATTGCCGTTGCCATGTCCGGTGGAGTCGACTCCTCGACCGTGGCCGCCATGCTCAAGTCCGAAGGCCACAACCTTGTCGGCCTGACGCTGCAGCTATGGAACCAGCGCCGACTCGCCGGCAGGCCGGGAATGCCGGAGACCAGCGAAGGCCGCTGCTGCTCGCTCGATGACGTGTATGACGCGCGCCGCGTGGCCGAGCATCTGGGCATCCCGCATTACGTAGTGAACCAGCAGGACCGGTTTGAGCATGACGTGGTGCAGCCCTTTGTCCAGGAATACTTGAGCGGGCGCACGCCGGTGCCGTGCACGCTCTGCAATAACCATCTGAAGTTTGCCCAGCTTTTGGATACTGCGCGCCAGATCGGGGCCGAGCGCATCGCCACCGGCCACTACGCGCGCAATGAATACGACCCTGCGCGTGACCGCTGGATTTTGAAGCGGCCTGCCGACGCCAGCAAGGACCAGACCTATTTTCTCTTCGGACTGACCCAGGCGCAGTTGAGCCGCAGCCTGTTTCCGCTGGGCGGATATCGCAAGCCGGATGTTCGCGCCATCGCGCAGCAGCAGGGACTGGCCCTCGCCAACAAGCCCGATTCGCAGGAGATTTGTTTCATCCCCGGCGGCGACTACAAGCAGTTTCTCGACGCTTATCTTGCCGATCGCGGAGAAGCCATGCCGGACACCAGCGGCGAATTGGTCACAACATCGGGCGAAGTCGTCGGGCATCACGAGGGCATCCACAATTTCACTGTCGGCCAGCGCAAAGGCCTGGGGATGGCGACCGGTTCGCCTCTCTACGTGATCGGCATCAACGGAGCGGACAGAAAAGTTGTCGTCGGCAGCAGCGCCGACCTGACCTCAAAAACGCTTCGAGCCAACCGCCTCAATTGGATTTCAATTCCGCGCCTGGACGGTACGCTGCGCTTGCAGGTGAAAATTCGTCATCGCCATGAGGCCGCCTGGGCCACGCTCGAAATGTCGGCTGAAGATGAAGTTGCCGTGACCTTCGATCAACCGCAGCGCGCCGTGACTCCCGGGCAGGCAGCCGTGTTCTACGATGGCGATGAAGTTGCCGGTGGCGGCTGGATTCTGTAGGTCCTCAAGATGAGGGCAGAAGTCGCGCGGAAACTGGAGCGGAGGTTCTTGGAGGACAGCCGATCGCTATTGGCCAGCGTGTTGCGGCAGGACATTCGTTTCGGTCATCTGCGCCATCGTCATGCGCATGTATCGGTGAGGATTGACAGCGGTGTCGTTGATTCGAACTTCGTAATGCAGGTGTGCGCCTGTGCTGTGTCCGCTGACTCCTACATACCCAATCACCTGACCGCGCGTGATGCTCTCGCCGGGAACGACCGTAATGGAAGCCATGTGTGCATAGAGCGTCGTGATGCCGTGGCCATGGTTCAGCACCACTTCACGGCCATATCCTGAACCCCAGCCCGCGCTGGCAACCACGGCATCGCCTGTCGCATGAATCGCGGTTCCGGTAGGAGCGGCAATGTCGATCCCACGATGAAACTCGCCTTCGTCGCCGGCGAACGGATCGTTCCGCTCGCCAAACGAACTGGTGATGCGGCCCGCGACAGGCCAGAGCGTGGGAGCGTCGGCCAGATTCACCCAGTCTGTCAGTGTCGAGGTTGGTCCCAGCCCGGAAGTCAGCGCTCGTGCTGCCACGCCGGAAAGCGCCGTATCCCGCAGCGCGTAAAAGCGGTCAAGAGAGCTATAGTAGGAATCGGTGTCCGGCAAGACGATGTTTGCCGCATTGGAAACAGTCGATTTCACCGCGTTCAGCTTGCTCTGCCGCAAGCCATACAGCGCCGAAACCTCGCTGGCCAGCGAGCCAAGAGACGCTACTTGAATGTCTTTTTGCTTGGCGTCCTTCTGCAACAGTTGATACTGCCGGCGCAGGCTTTGCTGCTGGCTGCGAACTCGATTGAATTGCTCCGTCTTCAGCAGCATTCTGCCGTAGGAACCAGCCAGCCCGGTGATGGTAAACAGGCCGACAACGGCCGCCGTCACAAATGCATACGCGTAACGCATCGGAATCGGGACCTTGCGCAACTGGCCCTGATCGTCCCGGCTGACGTACATGATGTAGTGACGCTTACGCACTTGCGATACTCGATTCCTTTCAGCGAATCCAATTCTGGACGGCCCACAGCCCCCGACAGATCGAGTTGGACAAGAGTAGGTACGGATGCGGATCGGGGGAGATGCGCACTATGCCAGTGTATATGCTGAGGAGCCAGCCTAGCAAAGCGGAGTTCAGGCGTCAATGAGAAAAAGTAGGGTATCCGGCCGGAATCAAGGGTTGCATCAGTGCATGCATGGCGTTCAATTTCCACGGGGAAACGGGCGGACGCTGTATTCTGGCAGTCGATGCCATATCCGCCCATCGCCGGAGAACGCGCCTTTATCCGGTCGCTGCGCCAGCAGTTAGCCCGCTCCGGCCAGCCGGATCGCGTGCGCCCGCGCGGAGTATCTTCTCGAACGCGGTCACGGGCGATGCCGGAGGTGACGCTTGGCATGGGGGACGATTGTGCGATTCTTCAGCCGCCGGCGAACCACGAAATCCTTGTCACCACGGACTTTTCGCTGGAAACGGTCCATTTTCGGCGCGATTGGCACACTCCGGAATCCGTCGGCCATCGCTGTCTGGCGCGTGGATTGAGCGACATTGCCGCCATGGGCGCCCAGCCGCTGGCCGCGTTTCTATCGTTGGCGCTCCCCGCCGAATTGGTACGTAGTCGCGGCGCACGGGTGTCTTGGCGAGAGCGTTTCCTCGATGGATTTCTCGCCCTGGCGGACGAGTACCACCTGCCTCTTGCCGGGGGAGATACCGCGCAATCCCCGATGATTCCGACTGCGTTGAACCGGCGGCCTGTTTCTCGACGAAAATCCGACGGAAATCCCGCGACAGGGTGGGCGCTGGCCGATATTGTTCTGGTCGGCAGTGCGCCGCGCCATCGGGCCCTTCGCCGTTCCACCGCCAAAGCGGGAGACCGCATCTACGTCACCGGTAGTCTTGGTGGCGCGGCCGCTGAACTGGCGCGGCTGGCCGCCCACCCCAGTCGCTTCCGCCTCTCGAAACCTATCGTCGTAGAACCTGGAATGGCGAATCCTCATCCACATTTATTTCCTGAGCCCAGACTCGCCGTCGGCGCCTGGCTTCTCCAGAACCGTCGCGCCACCTCCGCCATCGACATCAGCGATGGTCTGTCGACCGATCTCGACCATCTCTGCGAAGAATCGAAGCTGGCCGCGACGGTGGACGCGGCTGCAATTCCGATTCATCCGATTGCGCAAAAGGACTTTCGGTCCCAGCCAGAAAAGGCCCTGCAGATAGCGCTGAACGGCGGTGAAGACTATGAACTGCTGTTCACGGCGTCGCCAGCCGCGCGCATTCCGCGCCGGATTGCGGGAGTTCCCATCGCCTGCATCGGAGAGATGCGGGCGCACAAATCCCGCGCTCCTCGCGTACTGCTGGCGGAAATTATCGACGGCCGCAAAGCGACGAGACCGCTGCCGGCGGCCGGCTGGGAGCATCTCGTCTAGCTTTACTTGCACACGATCCGCGTCGTGTTGCGGTGCCCGTGCGGCCAGTACACCGCCGCCACGTGCGGCCAGCGTTCCCTCCTTTGGTACCATCAGGATTCATGGGTCTCAGCAAACCTCGCGTCCGCTTTGCTCCTTCGCCAACTGGTCAGCTCCACGTCGGCAACGCCCGCACCGCGCTCTACAACTGGGTGTTTGCTCGTCGTTTTGGCGGAGACTTTCTGTTGCGGATTGAAGACACCGACATCGAGCGTAGCGAGGCGCGCTATGAAGCGCAGTTGCTGGACGATCTGCGCTGGCTCGGTTTGGATTGGGATGAAGGCCCTGAAGCCCGCAGCGACGAGGGCGCGTACGGCCCCTATCGTCAGTCGGAGCGGCTGGAAATCTATCGCGAGCATACCGAGCGTTTGTTCGCTGAAGATCGCGCGTACCGTTGCTTCTGCTCCGCGGAGCATCTCGATCGAGAGCGCGAACAGGCCGTCGTCGCGCACCTGCCGCAGGTCTACTCCGGTCGCTGCCGGAATATTTCGCGGGAAGAAAGCGCCGCTCGCGCCGCTGCCTGCGAACCGTTTGCCGTGCGTCTTAAAATCGGACCCGACCCCATTGCATTTCATGACATCGTTCGCGGTGCGGTGGAGTTTGCCGCCGATGCGGTTTCCGATCCGATCCTGGTTCGCTCCTCCGGCATGCCGGTCTACAACTACGTGGTCACGATCGATGACGCACTGATGCGGATTACCCATGTGATTCGCGGCGATGACCACCTGTCCAACACCCCCAAGCAGGTCGCCATCTACCATGCCTTCGGCTGGCCGGTGCCGGAGTTCGCGCATCTTTCCACCATTCTTGGGCCGGATAAAACGCGGCTCTCCAAGCGACATGGCGCCACTTCCATTTCGACGTTTCGGGAAATGGGCGTGTTGCCGGAAGCGCTGACAAACTATCTTGCGCTGCTGGGCTGGGGCGCGGAGGGCGGAACGCGTGAGACCTTCACCATGCCCGAACTGGCGGCGGAATTTACGCTGGAGCGAGTCACGCCTTCACCGGCGATTTTCGACTTCAATAAATTGCATTGGCTCAACCGACATTACCTGAAGCTCGCGGAGCCAGCACGCATTCTGGAACTGGCGCGCCCAAGCTTCGTCGCGCAACATTGGCTGCCTGATCCCAGCACGGCGGAAGTCGATGCGTGGTTCCTGCAACTGCTCGCGCTCTTCCTGCCTGGAGTCGATCAACTCGACCAGCTTCCGGAGAAGGCGCGATTCATCTTTGCCGTTGATCAGCCGGCAGCCATGGCCAATGAAGAAAATGCCGCAGTCTTCGCGAACCCATCCGCGCGCGCAGTCCTCGAAGCGTTTGCCGCGCGTATTGCCGCGCTTCCAGCTCCGGTCACGGCGGAGGCATTCAAAACGGTGATGAATGAAGTGAAGGCCGCCACCGGAGCGAAGGGGAAAGATCTTTTCCACCCGGTGCGGATTGCTCTCACTGGCGCTCACTCCGGCCCGGAGTTCGACAAGCTGGTGCCGCTGATCGAAGCTGGAAGCGCGCTGGCGTTGCCCACCCCGGTCCTGAGCGTGCGCCAACGCGCCGAGATGTTTCTCGCCGCGCTTCCACCCGTTTAACAATTCGACTCGCGCGTAGTTCGCGTAAAGGAGTCCGCGTTTGCAACCGAAAAAGACATTGCTGAGCTGGAGTGGAGGCAAGGACAGCGCCTGGGCCCTGCATACGCTGCGCCAGAATCCTGAATACACCGTGGCGGCCTTGCTGACCACGGTGAATGAACACTTCGGCCGGGTGGCGATTCATGGATTTCGCGAAGAATTGCTCGATCTGCAGGCCACATCCGTCGGCTTGCCGATCTGGAAAATCCCCTTGCCCTATCCCTGCTCGAACGAAGCGTATGAATCGCGCATGGCAGCGGTTTGCGCGCGTGCCGTCAACGAGGGCTTCGAAGCGGTCGCATTCGGGGATTTATTTCTGGAAGACATTCGCGCCTATCGCATCGAGCGCCTGGCCGGTACAGGACTCGAGCCGGTTTTTCCTGTCTGGGGAATTCCTACGGATCAACTGGCGCGAGCTATGGTCGCCGCAGGCCTGCGCGCGCGCATCACCTGCCTCGATCCGCGTAAGTTACCGTCTTCATTTTGCGGCCGCGTATTCGATGCGGACTTTCTAGCTGATTTGCCGCCTTCGGTAGACCCATGCGGCGAGCGCGGCGAGTTCCATAGCTTTGCCTATGCGGGACCCATGTTCTCGCAGTCGATCCGAGTGGAGCATACGCATAATGTCGAGCGAGAAGGCTTTGTGTACGGAGACCTGGTGCCGACCGACACCGCTGTTTCGCAGTAAGGTTCAGAGGAAGAGACGATGAAAGATACCACTCGACTGGTTCGCGTTGGGCTTCCCGACCCACCGGAAAAATTGGCTCCCGGAGACCCGATCCATCCGGGCCCGATCTTCGCCTCCGCCTACGCCACGCCTGGAGATCCAGCCGAGTCCCCATACACCTACGCCCGATTCCACAACCCGACATGGGGAGAGCTGGAACATGCGCTGGGCGCGTTGGAGGGAGGAATGGCACGGATTTTCCCCTCCGGAATGGCTGCCGTCATGGCTGTTTTCGCGGCGGTGCTTCGCCCTGGCGATGCGGTTGTTCTGCCCTCCGACTGCTACTACACCACGCGAATTCTGACTCAGGAATTTCTCGCCGCATTTGGCATCACGGCGCGACTGGCGCCAACCGCCGATAATGCACAGGAAAAATTGCTGGAAGGAACGAAGTTGCTGTGGCTGGAGACGCCTTCCAATCCCACCATGGACATCTGCGACATTCGCCTGCTGGCGGACTCTGCGCACAAAGCGGGCGCGCTGGTGGCCGTCGACAACTCCACGCCGACCGCGCTCGGCCAACGACCCCTGGCGCTTGGTGCCGACATATCCGTTGCCTCGGATACAAAATCTCTAACCGGGCACAGCGATCTTCTGCTGGGCCACGTTGCGGTGCGGGACCCGGAGTTGAATGCCAAAATCGATCGCTGGCGGACTCTGTCCGGCTCCGTCGTCGGCCCGATGGAGGCATGGCTTGCCATGCGCTCGCTGGCGACGCTGCCGCTGCGTCTGGAAAAACAATCGCAGAACGCGCAAATGATCGCCGAGTTTCTGGAAAGCCACAGGATAGTGAACGCTGTGTACTATCCAGGGCTGGTTTCGCATCGGTCTCACGCGCTGGCGCGGCGGCAGATGCGTTTTTTCGGGCCCGTGGTCAGTTTTGAGCTTCCCAGCCGGTCGAGCGCCGAACGTTTCCTGAAAGCGTCGAATTTGCTGGTGGAAGCCACCAGCTTCGGCGGCATCGTTTCTTCCGCGGAACGACGCGCGCGCTGGGGCCAGGATGCCGTCTCGGAGGGCTTTATCCGGCTGAGTGCGGGCTGCGAGGACATCGAAGACCTACTGGCGGACCTGGATCAGGCTTTGTCAAATCCAGCTATCTATTTGACGCCACCGACCGCAACCGGTTGTATTTGAGGTCGTGAGCGAAGATTATCCACGGACGTTGCTGGAGTTGGAGAAGCGTTTTTGCAGCGAGGAGTCGTGCATCGCGTACCTGGCGGGCTTGCGTTGGCCTTGCGGCTGGAGTTGTCCGCGCTGCTCGGCAACCGAGGGATGGACGGTGCGACGCAACCGCTGGCTCTGCGGCCATTGCCGATACGAGATGTCGATCGCTGCCGGGACCGTGTTTCAGGACAGCCATCT
>JAJYVR010000098.1 GCA_021791935.1 Acidobacteriota bacterium | reverse complement strand
CGAGCGGAGCGAAGCGCAGTCGAGGGACCTGCTTTTTCTGCTTCAGCCGCCAATCTTCCTTGAATTGTCATCCCGAGCGAAGCAAAGCGCAGTCGAGGGACCTGCTTTTTCTGCTTCAGCCGCCAATCTTCCTTGAATTGTCATCCCGAGCGAAGCAAAGCGCAGTCGAGGGACCTGCTTTTTCTGCTTCAGTCGCCAATCCACCTTCCCCGCTTCCATCCACGGCCATGAAATTGAGCATCGCAACAGAGCCAATTTCTTCTCGTACTTTAATCTATCCTCGCGAACGGAATTTGACGAGGATATCTGTGCGCGGTAGATGGCGGGAAGGGAACCGGCGCAGCAGCCGGTCTATATAAGGTAAGAAGGTCACTCGTGCCGCAGCGCCACCATCGGATTGATCGCCGCTGCGCGCCGGCCGGGAATAAAAGCGGAGATGACACCGCATAGCAAGAGCAGTAGCGGTACCACCGCCAGCGTCCAGGGATCGTATTTACTCACTCCATACAGAAAGCTTTGCAGCAGGCGCGTGCTCCAAAAGGCCAGCGCCAGCCCAACTGCAATCCCTATAATCAGTAGCGTCAGCGCCTGGCGCAGGACCATCCCCATGACGCGTCCACGGTCCGCGCCCAGCGCCATGCGGATGCCGATCTCACGCGTGCGTTGCGCAACGGAGTAGCTCAGAAGACCGTACAGACCAACCACCGTAATCAACAAAGCCAATCCACCAAAGATGCCAATCACCCGCGCGGCCAGCCGTTGGCTGCCGATGGAGTCCTCCACGGCCTGATTCATGGTGGTAAGGTCTCCGGCTACCAAATCGGGGTTCTCGTTGTGGATGATTCGGCGCAACTCCGGAATCATCGCACCGGGTGCGGTCTGCGTGCGAACCGCTAATTCCATAAACCAGCCAAGCAGAGGGACATAGAGACTGTCTCCTGGTTTGAGTTGGTCCATGCACACGTAGATTTCCGGCTGGCTTGGCGCGGCGGCCTTCTCCTGATGCACATCGTCGAGCACACCCACAATTGTTGCGCGCATGGGCACACGGCCAAACCGGATCGGCTCCCCGATCGCATTCTGCCCGCTGAAATATTTTCGGACAAAGGCGCGATTCACGACTGCCACCGGCATGGAGTTCGGTGTGTCATGCGCGTTGAAGAACCGTCCTGCGTACATCTGAATGCCCAGCACCCGCAATTGGTCTGGCGAGGCAGCGCGTACGACCGCCGTAACATTTCTTTTGCTCGTGCCCGGCGTGTACACATCGGTCAGGAGTTCCATCGCATGGCCGATGGGCATGACGGTAGAGAGGCTGGCAAACTGGACGCCGGGTAAGTGCTGCACGCGTTCAAGCAGAGGATCCCATAGTGCAGTATTGAGGTCGCGGCCCTTGTAGTCGTAATTGGGAATGGTAAAACTGGTGAGGACAATGTGGTCGGTGCGAAATCCGAGGGGAACGTGACGCAGCGTATAGACGGTGCGCAACATCAGGCCCGCGCCCACCAGCAAAACCATCGAGAGTGCAATTTCTCCAACCAACAGAGTGTTGCGTAAACGAGCTTGCCCACGGTCTCCGTTGCTTGCGGCTCCTCCGTTCTTCAGGGTCTCTTCAAGGGGAGCGCGGGCCGCGAGGATTGCAGGAAGAATTCCGAAGAGCAAGCCTGTCAACAAGGTGAAACCAACGAGCGCCAAAAGAAGAACGGAACTCAGATGAATGTTCTGCGCCAATGGCAATTGCTTCTCCAGCATGCGTCGGAATATTTGTAGCGTGAATACCGCCAGGCCAAGTCCGATCAGAGCGCCGGCTGTGCTCAGCAGCAGGCTCTCGGTCAGGAACTGCCGCACGATGCGCCATTTTCCGGCTCCCAATGCGCCTCGCACGGCGATCTCCACGCGCCTTGAAGCTAGACGCGCCAGCAGGAGACCGGCAACGTTGCAGCAGGCGATCAGCCAGATCGGGATGACGGCGATTTCAAGCGCGGTCAGCGCGGATCGCACCCCAGCCACAACATAATCTCGCAAACCGGTCAACCGGACATGTGTAGCAACCTCGTCTCCCGGTTTGGCGGTCTGGGCGATGTGTGTCTGAACGCTCGACAGCTCCGCCTGCACGATTGCAGGGTTGACCCCCGGCTTTAGACGGAGAATGGGCACATGGTTCATATATATGTCGCCCGCTTGCTTGCCCTGCAATTCGCTTCGCTCTATCGGCGTCCATACTTCGATCTTGTTTCCCCACACGGGGTACTCAAAACGCGGCGGCATAATGCCGACGACACCATACGATTCTCCGCCAATGCTCACGGTTTGGCCCAATATCTTTGGATTTGAAGCAAAGAGTTCCCGCCAGGTCACGTAGCTCAACAGAGCGACATGAGACCGGCCATCTTCCTGCTCTTGCGGCAGAAAACCCCGGCCCAGCATGGGTTGCACTCTGAGTGTAGACAGCAGATTCGCACTGACAGATTCCTTGAAGATCGACTGCGCGCCGGAAGGCGTCTCCAGAATGTCCGCATCGCCGCGTTCAAAGGCAATCTCCGCGGAATTGCGCGTTGCCTCCCGCCAGTGTTGTATTTCGCCGTATGGCGCCCCGTATTCTGTCTCGCCCTTCGCGTCAATCCCAACCAGTGTGTAAAGTTGTTGCGCATGCGGGAAAGGAAGCGGTCGCAGCAGCACGCCATCCAAAATGGCAAACATGGCCGTGGCTATGCCAATCCCGAGCGCCAGGGTGAGAATGGCAGTCAAAGCAAAGCCCGGGGATTTGCGCAACTGCCGCAGCGCATAGCGAACATCCTGCAGCACCGTCTCCATCCACCAGCCCGGCCGCTGCGCGTAGGTCTGTTCGCGCGCGCTTTCCGTTCCGCCAAAGTCGATTCGAGCCCGCCTGCGGGCCTCTTCCGGCGTCATTCCAGCCGCGATGTTCGCCTGCGTCGCCTGCTCCAGGTGAAACTTCAGTTCTTCATCCAACTCGGCGGACCGCCTGCGCCGAAAGAAGAATCGCAACCGGCTCAAAAATTCGCTCATGACGCGCGCGCCTCCAGCACCAGTCCAATCGCTTTGGACAATCGCTCCCAGGTGGCTAATTCCGCTTCCAACCGCTTTCTGCCCTTGCGAGTCAGCGAGTAATATTTCGCCCGACGATTGTTGTCCGAGCTTCCCCAGTCCGACTGGATCCATCCCTTGTATTCCAGCCTGTGCAGCGCCGGATACAGTGAACCCTGCCCGATCTGCAATACGTCTTTGGACATTTGCTGAATGCGCTGCGCCACGCCCCAGCCATGCATCGGCTCCAGCGCCAGTGTCTTCAAAATCAGTACATCCAGGGTTCCCTGGAGCAGGTCAGTGGATGGCGGCATGTTTCCCCTCGACGTTCGACAACAGGATGACTCCTGCCCATGTCGAATGTCAAGGGGAAGAAGGTCCGGCTTCGTATCGGACGCAACTGCGGCCTCACGCGCGGACGCTGCGGATGCCCGGCGTCGGCGCTCGACTTCCGGGCACAGTAGCGCTTCCCGACGACCATAGCGCGGTGTCCAAAAATGAACACCGTTTTTCAATTCTGGACAGTAGCCGCTCGAATCGCATTTTCAGTGCATCCTAACTCATTGAATCCAGGCCGTTTTTCTGCCAGCGATTTTGGCGTGCCACTTGCACTGAACACCAGCAATGGATATCGCACGGCCCGATCTGAAAAAGCAAAAAATCCGCCGCCAAATCCTCTGGTCTGTCGCTGGAGTGGCCCTGCTGGCTGCGCTCACCGTGTTCGTCATGCGGCTGAAGCCGGCCGCTCCCACCGTCGATCGCAGCACGGTCTGGACCGACACCGTCAAACGCGGCAACATGGTCCGCCAGGTCCGCGGCCTGGGAACGCTGGTTCCGCGCGAAGACCGCATTCGCTCCATCCCCGCGGAAACCGACGGCACGGTCGTCAGTATTTTCAAGCTGCCCGGCGCGCTGGTCCATCCGGACACGGTGATTCTGCAACTCACCAATCCTCAGCTCATGCAGGAGGCCCAGGACGCCGCCCTGCAATTGAACGAAGCGCAGGCGGATTACCATAACACCCAGGTCAGCATTGAGAGCGCCTTGATGGATCGCCGTTCCACTGCTGCGGACATCAACGCGCAATTTCAGCAGGCGCAACTGCAGGCGCGGACCGACAAAGCTCTCTACAAGCTCGGCGTCATCAGCGGCATCGCCTATAGCGATTCGCAAGGCAAGGCGGACGCATTGACCACCCGCCAGAAGCTGCAGGAGGAAGAAGTTTCCATCAATCAAAAAGCCCTCGAAACCCAACTGGCCGTGCAGAAAGCCAAGGTGGAGCAGGCCCAGGCGCTGGCGCAACTGAAGCAGCGCGAGGTCGAGGCTCTTACCGTCCGCGCCGGCATTGAGGGCCAACTGATCCAGATGCCATTGCAGATGGGCCAACACGTTCTTGCCGGCGCGGAACTGGCGCAGATCATCCAGCCCGATCAGTTGAAGGCGCAGCTTCAAATCCCGGAGACTCAGGCGCACGATGTTCAGGTGGGTCAGCCTGCGGAAATCGACACGCACAATGGCGTCGTCCCGGGCACGGTGTCGCGAATCAATCCGGCGGTTGTGAACGGGACGGTCACGGTAGACGTACAACTGGATGGGGCGTTGCCGCAGGGGGCGCGGCCCGACCTGAGCGTGGATGGGACCATTGACTTGCAGCGGCTGTATAACGTGCTGTACGTGGGGCGGCCGGCGTTTGGCAATGAAAATTCCACCATCAGCCTGTTCAAGCTCGACCCCAGCGGCAACTATGCCACGCGCGTTGCAGTCAAGGTAGGCCGTGCGTCCGTCAACGAAATTCAAATCCTGGGCGGCTTGAAAGAAGGAGATACAGTGGTCCTTTCCGACATGTCGCGCTGGGACAATGTGGACCGCATCCGGCTGGATTAGGAGTTTTTCTGTTTCTTTAGTTTAAGAGGAGTCATTCTGAACGGAGATCGCCGCGGCGATCTCCGTGAAGAATCCAGAGAATGTTCGCCGGGCGCACGCATCCATCGCCTACTGGATTTATCGGTCGCTTTGGCGACCCCAGATTGACGAGTAACAAATAGACGCAGTTCATTTCGACTTAGAGAGGACCAAAACAACATGGCACCTTCCGACCAGTCCCTGATCCACATTGAAGCTCTAACCAAAATCTTCTATACCGATGAGATTGAAACCCACGCGTTGTCGGGCATTCATCTCAACATCGACCGGGGCGAGTATGTCGCCATCTCCGGACCCTCCGGCTGCGGCAAGTCCACCCTGCTCTCCATCGTCGGCCTGCTGGATACGCCGAGCGGCGGCAGCTATTTGTTGAACACGCGCCCGGTGGAAAACCTCAGCTTTGCGGAGCGCTCGCGCATTCGCAATCGGGAAATCGGCTTCATCTTTCAAAGTTTCAACCTGATCGGCGACCTCACCGTCTATGAAAATGTCGAGCTGCCGCTCACCTATCGCTCCGGCATGCCCGCCGCCGAGCGTAAACGCCGTGTCGATGAGTCGCTGAGTCGCGTCGGCATGGCGCACCGGCTGCGGCATTATCCCTCGCAGCTCTCCGGCGGTCAACAGCAGCGTGTCGCCGTAGCCCGCGCGCTGGCCGGCTCTCCCTCCATCCTGCTCGCTGACGAGCCCACCGGAAACCTCGACTCCCGCAACGGCGAAGCCGTCATGGAGTTGCTGAAGGAACTGCACAAAGACGGCGCCACCATCTGCATGGTCACGCACGATCCCCGCTTCGCCAAGCTCGCCGACCGCGAAGTCCATCTGTTCGACGGTCAGGTCGTCTCCGAAGAGGACCTGCGCAAAAAGCTGGCCGCCGAAAGGGAACTGCTGCAATGAATGGGTTATCACCCGGCTTAGAAAATGCCGTCATTCTGAGCGAAGCGAAGAATCCATGCATTGGCTTTCCTCATGAAATACAGAGGTCCTTCGGTCGCTCCGGCGACCTCATGATGACGATTTCCAATAAGGGTAGTTTTCAGGAGATGCTGCAATGACCAACCTCTGGAACGATCTTCGCTACGCAATCCGCCAGTTCCGCAAGTCCCCCGGGTTCGCCTTCACCGTGATTGTGACGCTGGCGTTGGGCATCGGCGCCAACACCGCCATGTTCACCGTGGTTGATGGCGTCCTGCTGCGGCCCTTGCCGGTTCCGCATCCGTCCGAAATCGTCCAACTGGGCGAAGCGATCAGCACCTCTTCGCTTCCGAATCTGCGAGATTGGCGCGCGCATGCAAAATCGTTTCAGGACATCGCCTGGTACACAATTAAGTTTTTCGATCTGAAGAAAGCGGATGGCACCGCGGAGTTTTCCGTCAACGAACAAACCAGTTCCAATTTCTTCTCCATGCTGCAGGCTCGGCCTCTCATGGGCAGAACCTTCCTTCCGCAAGCCGGTACCGAGGGCAATCAGGGAACGGTCGTTCTCAGCTATTTGGTGTGGAAGAGCTATTTTCATGCCGACAAAAATATTCTCGGCAAGCAGATTCAACTGGGCACCGACACCTACACCGTCATCGGCGTCATGCCCCAGCAGTTTTACATCCCCATCAATGACGACGGGCCAGTTGTTTGGACCGTCCTGCCGCACACCGCCGATATGGAGCAACGAGACAACGGATTCCTGCACGGAATCGGGCGTCTTCGACCCGGGGTCTCCGTCGCTGCCGCGCGGACTGAACTGAGCGGCATCCAGGCGAACATCGTCCGTCAGTTTCCAGATCAACACCTGACAAAAAATGTCGGTGTGGAGAATTACCTCGATACGCTGGTGGGTTCGGTACGCCCGGCCCTGCTCGCTTTGCAAGGCGCGGTGCTGCTGGTCTGGCTCATCGCCTGCGCCAACATCGCCGGCCTGACGCTGACCCGCATGGCCGCTCGGCGTCGAGAGATCGCCGTGCGCGCCGCATTGGGTGCCGCGCGCGGACGCATCGTGCGCCAGTTTTTAACAGAGAGCCTATTGCTCGGCATCGCCGGCGGTGCGTGTGGTTTAGGCATTGCCTACGCATGCCTCGCTTTGCTTCGTCATTCCATCAGCGCCCATTTGAGTCGTTCCGGAGACATTTCGCTGAATTGGCACGTGATCCTGCTGCTGATCGCGCTTTCCATTGTTTCGGCCGTGCTCTTCGGCACGACGCCCGCATTTCAAGCGGCATCGGCCGATCCGCAGGAAGCGCTGCACGAAAGCTCCCGCGGAGCCGGTGCCGGCATCAAGCAACTCCGCCTGCGCAATGCTCTCATCGTCGGCGAACTTGCCTTGTCTCTGGTTCTGCTGGTCTCCGCCGGACTTCTGTTGCGCACTTTATATGCGCTGCGACACGTTCCTGTTGGCTTCAATCCGCAGCACCTGGTGGTCGCGCAATTTTTCTCCCGTGGAGGATTTACGCCCACGGCAGCGGAGTCGACAGCGACCGACCTCCGTACGGTTTTCTACAACCCGCTGCTCACTCGCATACGCCAAATTCCCGGTGTAGAGTCCGCTGCGTTAGTGACCTCCGCGCCACTGACCAACAATGTGCAATTGAACACCACCTTTACCGTCATCGGCGATCCCGCGGCCAACGCTGCCGATCGTTCGGTTGATATTCATGCAGTCACCCCCGGCGCCTACCGCACCCTGCAGATTCGTCTCCTCCACGGTCGTTCCTTCGATGACGGAGACCGCATTGGCACCGCCCCTGTCGTCGTCGTGAATCAAGCGTTCGCTCGTCAGTATCTTGGGGCCCAGCCCCTGCAGAAGAGGCTCAACCTCGATACCGACCCCACGGCAAAAAGCATTCTTCAAAATGTCAGCGTGGTGGGCATCGTCGAAGACACACCCAGCGTCCTCGGTCAACCCGCTGTTCCTGAAGTTGATGTCGACCTGAATCAAATTCCGCTGAAAGATGATTTCTACCCCATCGTTTCCCTGGCGATGGAACTGGTTGTCCGTACCGGCCAGCCGCCGGAAGCGATCGTCCCCACCATCAGCCGGATTTTCTCTCAGCAAAACGCAGAATTCATCGTGAGCAGCGTGCAAACCATGCCGCAGCATATTGACGACCAGCTCGGCAGTCAAACATTGGCCGCGCGATTATTGTGGATCTTCGCCATTGCCGCCGTCTTGATCGCCGCGGCGGGGCTCTATGGGCTGCTGAGTTACAGCGTCAGCCAGCGCACGCGAGAGATTGGCGTGCGCATTGCGCTGGGCGCCCAGCGCGAAGATGTCCTTCGCATGGTGCTGCGCCAGGCCAGTCGGCTTCTGATTGCCGGACTGCTTATAGGAATTCTCGCCGCATATTTCGCCACAAAGTTGGTTCGCAGTTTTCTGTACGGGGTCGCCCAGCATGATTTTCTGACGATCGCTGCCGTATCGATTCTCCTGCTCGCCGTAGGACTGGTTGCGAGTTATATACCTGCTCGGCGAGCGGCAAACATTGAACCCATCGAGGCCCTGCGCACGGAGTAAATTTATGGTCCGTCATTCTGCCCCTGAGCCTGCCGAAGGGGAAGAATCCATGCATTGCTTTCTTGCGGGATGCAGAGGTCCTTCGCCTCGATCGGGACAACAAATTATTAGAGGACAAAGATGATCCAGCTAAAAAATATCGATCGCAGTTACAAATCAGGGGCGGGGCAACTGTGGGTTCTCCGCCGTATCCATATCGACATTCAACCGGGTGAATTCATCACCGTCATGGGCCCTTCCGGCTCCGGTAAATCCTCGTTGCTGAATATTCTCGGCCTGCTCGACGACGATTGGCAGGGGGAGTATTGGTTTGGCGAGCAGCCGGTTCACAAGCTGAACCGCAAACAGCGCGCGGACCTCTCCCGGCGCAGCATCGGCATGGTCTTTCAGAGCTATCACCTGCTGGACGATTTGACGGTTGCCGAGAACATCGACCTGCCATTGTCCTACAAAAACATTCCCACCGCGGAGAGGCAGGGCATGGTGGCCGATGTCCTCGACCGCTTCCGCATGGTGGCAAAAAAGGATCTGTTTCCCTCTCAGCTTTCCGGCGGGCAACAGCAACTTGTCGGCATCGCGCGCGCCGTCATTCACAAACCCGCCCTGCTGCTGGCGGATGAGCCCACGGGCAATCTCCATTCCGTCCAGGCCAAGGAAATCATGGAACTGTTTCGCGAACTCAACCAACAGGGAACGACGATCGTTCAGGTCACCCATTCCGACCTGAATGCCACGTATGGCACGCGCACCGTGCAACTGCGCGACGGCTGGATGGTCGCCGATTCCGGGCGCGCAGAACTGCAAGCGACAGGAGATGGTAAAGCGTGATGCTTCGCTGGAGGTCCAATTTGAGAAGTATGGCGGCTGGATGCGCTGCAGTCCTGCTATATGTAACCGTGACAGTTTCATTTGCGCAATCGACCGGGCAGAACGCGCCGCAGTTGCGCTTGGACATTCCGCATTCCGACACGCTCTGGGGGCCTTACATGCCTTCGCGCGTGGCCGCGCCGGACCTTGCCAATTCGGCGTGGCTCGACTCTCTGGTGAGCGATGGAAAGCTGTATCTGTCGCTCGAAGACGCCATTGCGCTGGCGCTGGAAAACAATCTGGACATCGCCATCGCGCGCTACAACCTGCCGATCGCCGCCGTCGATTTGCAGCGCGCAAAGGGCGGCGGATTCACGCTGGGCGTGAATACGGGCGTGGTACAGAACACGCCGGGCGCGGGCGTGGGCGGCATTGGCGCGGCCCCTTCCGGTGCGGGCGCGGGCGGCACTACCGGCGGCGCGGGCGGCGCGGGCGCGGGCGCGTCGGGCTTGGTGCAATCCACGCTGGGCACCGGGACGGCGGTTTCTTCGTTTGACCCGATCGTTACGGGCCAGGTGAATGTGGACCATCAGACGCTGCCCGTCATCAACCAGCAGATTTACGGCGTGCCCTCGCTCCAGACGGTGACCACCAATGGCGATTTTGCCTATCGGCAGGCATTTTCTTCCGGCACGCGGCTGACTGTGCTGCTCTACAACCAAAGGCTGTCGGCGAACAGTCCGTTTTTCAATCTGTCGCCATCGCTCTCTACCACCTTTCAATTCAAAATCACGCAACCGTTGCTGGCCGGGTTCGGGTTTTTGCCCAATACGCGTTACATCCATATCGCCAAGAACAACCGGAAGATTTCCAACCTCGCCTTCAAGGCCCAGGTGATCGCAACCACCACGCAGATTGAGAACCTGTATTGGGACCTGTTCAACGCGTATCAAGACGAGCAGGTCAAGGAGCGGTCGCTGCAATTTGCCCAACAGACCTATGACAACGCGCAAAAACAGTTCGCGTTGAAGGCCGTCCCGGAGATGGACGTGGTGCGGGACGAGGCGGAAGTCGCCAAGCGCGATCAAGATTTGACGGTGGCCAGGACCAATTTGCAACTGCAACAGTTGCTAATGAAAAATGCCCTGACGAAAAATCTGGACGATCCGTTATTGGTGGCGATGCCGGTGGTCCCGACCTCGCAGATACGCATGGACGATGCATTCGCGCAGACGCAGGTACAGGACCTGGTTGCCGAGGCGATGCGGAACAGGCCGGAGCTTGCCGAGTCGGAAATCGACCTGAAAAACCATCGAATCACGTTAAAAACCGCGAGGAACGCCCTGCTGCCGACGGTGAACATGGTCGCCTATTATGCGGGAAATGCGCTCGGCGGCCAGCTCAATCCAAACTACGGCGCGGGGTTTTCCTCGGGCACATTGCCGCCCAACGTTTCTGTCCAGCCGACTGGGTTTGGCGGCGTCCTGGAGAATGCGTTCAACAATAGCGGGCAGGAATATTTTGTCGGCGGACAGCTTCTGATACCGATTCGGAACCGCGTCGCGAAGGCCGACCAATATCGCGCGGAGTTGGAATTCCGGCAGTCGCAACTGTATCAACAGGAGACGCGCAAGCAGATCCTGATTGAAGTGGAGAACGCGCAGTACGCCCTGGAACAGGGTCGGGCGCGGGTGGACTCTGCGACCAAGGCGCGCGACCTGGCGCAGAAGACCTTCGGCATCATGCAACAGGAGCAGAAGTTGGGCGCCGGCTCCACATTTCAGACGCTCTCCGCGCAGCACGACCTTGCCGTGGCGGAGTCCGACCTGGTGGGCGCGATGACCGCTTATGAAAAGGCGCGGGTGCAACTGGACCTGGCGACGGGCATGACGCTGGAGCATCGCCATATCTCGATGGACGACGCGCGGACTGGGGTCGTCCCTCGCCCGTAGGAGGCGGGCGCGCGGCGCGCAACACGCGAAGCGGCGATACTGTAAGACGAGGAACCGATATGGCGCAACAACCCGTTCTTCTCGATCGGAATCCGGCCCCGACCGCGTCCCTGCCCAGGGTGCTGGCAGCCGACGACCAGCCGCAAATTCTCGAAGCGCTGGCATTGTTGCTCCAGCCGGCGGGCTTCCGCGTGGATGCTGTCGGTTCTCCGGAAGCGGCGCTGCACGCGCTCCGCAACCAATCCTACGATGCCCTGCTGATGGATTTGAACTACACCCGCGACACCACCTCCGGCCATGAAGGAATGGAGCTGCTGCGGCAAGTG
>JAJYVR010000097.1 GCA_021791935.1 Acidobacteriota bacterium | reverse complement strand
CCGGCCGCGAACAGCACAAAGGAGCTGCTCCAGAGATTTTTGTTGATGGGGAACCAGCGACCCCATAACAGCCCCAGCAAAATTCCAAGCACACCGGCCGCCGATCCAGCAAATACAAAATGCCGGCGATCAGAAAGCAGATCGCAATCCGTTGCAGCACTCCGTAAATGCGCCATGTTGCCAGCGGAAAATGCGGGAAACCGTTGACGATCAGCCCAAGCGCAAACAGGATCGAGGCGCGCCGGAACGTATGGATGAGAAGCGAGGACTTTGACGCTCCGCGGGCCAGCCGCGACTCAAAGGCAAAAACGATCGACACGCCGACCAGAAATAAGAACGTGGGAAATACCAGATCGGTGGGGGTCCATCCGTTCCATTCGGCATGTTCCAGCGCCGGATATGCGTAACTCCGAATGCCGTTATTCACCAGGATCATGAACGCGATCGTGAGGCCGCGCAGCACATCCAGAGAAACCGGGCGCATCCGGCTAGATCGGCAATTCCATCTCCGCATTTTGCAACGGCTTTTCCCGTGCGCTCGACGAGCGTTGCCGATTTGCGGGCCCTCGTTTTCCAGCCCCGCGTTTTTCCTGGGGAGCGGAAGCGCCGCTGCGGTACGCTCCGGCCAGAGACGATCCTATCGGCCGCATATTCATCGCAGGCTGCGCCGTCGCCGCCTGGTGCTGCGTCACGATGATCGCCCTGGCATGTTCCGTGCCGGAACAGCGATAGCTGTGGGGCGTACTGGCGTCGAAGTACACCGAGTCCCCGGGGGACAAAATATGGTTTTGCGACCCGTGCCGAATCTCCATTTCGCCGCTCAACAAATACAAAAATTCAAAGCCAGGATGGACATGCGAACGCACCTCGATGCCTTTCTTCAGCGGAATAAATTCGGCCAGGTATGGATCCAGCGTGCGGTCCGGTACCTGGTATCCCAGGCTCTCAAAAAAATAGGTCGGTTCATTGACGCCGCTCTGCGGCAGCCGCACTCGTTCCGATTGTCGATGCACGCGAAACAGGGTACGCGGCTCCGGATCGAAGAAATAGGAAAGGTCCTTGCTGAACACCATGGCGATTCGCGCCAGGTTGCGCAGTGTTGGGACCACCCGGCCGGTTTCCAGTTGCGACAAGTAGCTGGCGGAAAGCCCGGTGTGCTTCCCCAATTCCACCAGGCCCATGGATTTCTTCAGGCGTAACCGCTTGATCCGTTCGCCGATTTTCTTTTCCCCAATAAAGGACTCGGCGGTTTCTGGATCGATCTGTTGCGCGGGGCCGGTGGGTGAGGGCGATTTTTCCATCGCAGAAGCTTCCCTTTCTATTAGATGCCTCACCTTGTCCGCGCGTTTCTATTCATCCTATAAAAATATATGTTAGCGTTGTAAAAATATCTATCCTCCGGCTCGAATTCCCCCGAAACCGCCCAACGCCACGGTTGGGATTTGTTCACACCGCGGCAAACGATTCCGACGCAATCCATGGGACCATTGACCAGTTGGCTTCCGGTCGTACAACCATATTTCCGTTCCCAGTTTTTCGGCATCCAACGGTGCATTGGCCCAATTGCAATGTTTCGGGTGAGGCGTTGGAAATCTTTCCTCAGGTCCTTGTTTCGGGTGCGTCGGGTCTTGTCGGTCATGCGTTGCACAATCATTTCGCCGCCAGCGCGGTTTCCTGCGCGACCCTGACAAGGCATACCGCCCAACCGGGAAGTTCCGCATATTTCTGGGACCCATACCACTTTCAATTTCGCGAAGGCATGCGCCGGTTGAACGGCATTCGCGCCGTCATTCATCTGTCTGGCGACAATCTGACGAAGGGCCGGTGGACGGCCGCCAAGAAGCAGCGAATCCGCGAAAGCCGCGTCCGCACCACTCAGTCCCTGGTCGAGTTGCTGTCGCGCCTGGAGCAGCGCCCAGAAGTATTGCTCTGCGCTTCCGCCGTGGGTTTCTACGGCGACCGGGGAGACGAGATCCTCAGCGAAGATTCTTCTTCCGGCGACGGGTTCCTGCCCGAGGTTTGTCGCGAGTGGGAGGCGGCGGCCGAGGCAGCCAGCGATCTTGGCATCCGCGTTGTCCACCTCCGCCTCGGCGTCGTACTAGCTTGCGAGGGTGGAGCGCTGGCGAAAATGCTTCCGCTGTTTCGCTTGGGATTGGGCGGCAATCTGGGTAGCGGACGGCAATGGATGAGCTGGATCGCGCTCCCAACTCTGCTTGAAATCGTCGAGTTCTGCATGAACCGTCATCAGATTCAGGGCCCGGTCAACGTCGTCGCCAATCCCGTGACCAATGCGGAATTTACCCTGTCGCTGGCCCGCCATTTGCACCGCCTGGCCGTCGTACCCGCGCCGGCATTTGCCCTGCGCATCGCCTTTGGAGAAATGGCAGACGCCGCATTGTTGTCCAGCACGCGCGCCATTCCGGCCAAGCTGTTGCAAGCCGGTTTTGTTTTGAAGCTTCCCACGTTGCAGGATGCGTTTCAGCAAATTCTGCCAGCCTGAGCCGCGCCCCCCTCATGACCGTCGCAACTCTGCTAGGCTGAAAATCGCAAGCGTTTTTTCCAGCATTGGAGGGCGTCCCAAATCCTGCCGCGCAGCAATCCGTTTCGTCCCCTGCACGGAATGGTTCGCAACCCACCGCCCCTTGTTCGTCTCGGCGCGGTCGCGACCCTAGCGATTGCCTGCGCGTTTGCTTTGCAGGTTTCGCTTGACGGCTGCGGCATGGAAGCCCCCCCGCAGCCCCCGTCGCTTCAGTTGCCCAAACCCATCTCCGACCTGACTGCGGACCGCACCGGCAATCAGGTCCATCTGGCATGGAACACGCCCAAGGAAAATACCGATCACCTGAAGCTGCAAGGGATGGTGCAGATGCGCGTCTGCCGCCAACAGCAGGCAGCTTCTTCCTGCGAGACCGTTGCGACCGTTTCCGCCGCGCCGGACAAACCCGCGCAATACACCGACGCGCTGCCGCCAGCGCTCGCGTCGGGTCCAGTTCGCCCCATCACCTATCGCATCTTCGGCATCAACAAACACGGCAGGTCCGCGGGCCCGTCGAACGTTGCCACGGTGCTCGCCGGGAAAGCTCCGCCAGAGGTCCGGAATCTTTCAGCTCAGGTCGTCGAACGCGGCGTGGTGCTCCATTGGCAGCCGGTTGCCAATCTTTCGCCGGACACCAGCATTCAGTTCGATCGCACGTTGGTGACGCCGCCTGTCTCCGCCAAGCCAGCCAAGACAAAAAGCCTCAACCCTCTGCCGCGCTCCAAGGAGCCGGCGCAGCAAAAACTGCGTGTCAGCCTCCTCCCTGCGGACGCGCAACACGCAGCACCGACCGACCCTGGAATCGCCCTCGATCCCACTGCCCAGTTTGGCCGTCAATATACCTACAGCGCCAGTCGCGTTGTCCAGCAGCAGGTCGGTCAGCAGGTGTTGCAGCTCGACAGCTCTCAAAGCCCCGCGGTTCAAGTGGCCACGCGCGACACCTTCCCGCCCGCCGCTCCGTCGGGCCTTGTCGCTGTCCCGGTGTCGGCGGTCATGAACAACGGCGCGCCGGAGGTCGATCTTTCCTGGTCCGCGAATACTGAACCTGACCTGGCGCAGTATCGCGTCTATCGCCTCGATGTCACGGCGAATCGGCCCATGCGCCGCATCGCTCCGCAAGGCGATTCCGCTTCCGCGGCCGACGCCATTGTTGCCCCGGCCTACCGCGACGTCCACGTGCAGACTGGCCAGACCTACACCTATGCGGTTACGGCTGTGGATGCATCCGGCAACGAAAGCGCTCGATCCGCGGAGGTCACCGTCACCGTCCCCACCTCCTAACCAATCTGTTGTACCAATCGAAGGAGAAGCATCGTGCAGTATTGCCGTTTTCAAACTGAAGAAGGCCCGCAGTACGGCGAAGTCAACCAGCGCCAGGGGGAGTGGTGGATGGAGCGCGTCATCGCGCCGCCGCCGGAAGATCGCGCCGGCTCCCGCATCATCGAAAACTTCCCCGCGCTGTCGCTGTCCGCGCTCACGCTGCTGGCTCCAGTGACGCCGTCGAAGATTGTCTGCATCGGACGCAATTATCGCGACCACGCCGCCGAGCTGGGCAATGAAGCCCCGAAAGAGCCGCTGCTGTTTCTCAAGGCGCCATCCTCTCTGCTGCCGCCGGGCGGCATCATTCGTCTTCCAGCCATCTCGCAGCGCGTGGATTATGAGGGCGAACTTGGCATCGTCATTGGCCGCGCCTGCTACAAGCTGAAGGACGCCGAGGACGTTCGCTCCTACATCCGCGGCTACGCGATTGTGAACGACGTGACCGCTCGCGATCTGCAAAAATCCGACGGCCAATGGTCCCGCGCCAAAGGCTTCGATACCTTTTGCCCGGTTGGCCCCATTGTTTCCGATGCCATCGATCCGGAGGTTGGCGTTACCGTGACCACCCGGCTCAACGGCGCAGTCAAACAGCACGGCACCACCAATGATTTCATCTTCAACATTGCCACGCTTTTGCGCTACATTTCCGCCGCCATGACGCTCAATCCAGGCGATCTCATCCCGACCGGGACCCCCGCAGGTGTCGGCCCCATGCAGTCCGGCGATGCGGTCGAGGTCGAAATCGACGGCCTCGGCGTGCTGCGCAATCCCGTCCTTGCGGAAAGCGACTGAATGCCGCGAACTTTTTTGCAAGTGCTGGAAGACCATTGCAACGCCTCCACGTCCAACTAGAGGACGGTCTACACTGGGGATAGGGGCACGCGACAGCATCGAACCGGGTTCGAGGATGTCGATAAATTTTCTTTGAATCGCCGGGGAACCGGATTCCATCGGCGATTTGCCGCATCGAATACACTAGGACGATCCATACGCAGCCAGGAGGAAACAATGCCAAAGTCCCAGCTTGAACAACTTCGCGCCATGACCGTGATTGTGTCGGATTCCGGCGAGATTGAAGAGATTGAAAAGGTCAAGCCGCAGGATTCCACCACCAACCCTTCGCTGATCACCGCCGCCGTGCAGATGCCGCAGTATCGGCCCATCATGGATGAGGTGTTGCTCGCCGCCAAAAAGAAGCTCGGCAGCGGGGCCCAGGACAAGGACGTTGCCAATCTCGCCTTCAAAGGTCTCGCCGTGGAGTTCGGCAAGCGCATTTTGAAAATCATTCCCGGTCGTGTTTCGACCGAAGTGGACGCTCGGCTGTCCTACGACACTGACGCCACCGTGAAACAGGCGCGAGAGATTATCCAGCAGTATGAAGCTGGCGGTGTCTCGCGGGAGCGGGTGCTGATCAAGATCGCCTCCACGTGGGAGGGAATGCGCGCGGCAGAGGTCCTGGAAAAAGAAGGCATCCACTGCAACATGACGTTGCTGTTCGGCATGCACCAGGCCATTGCCGCCGCCGAGGCGCGCGCCACGCTCATCTCTCCCTTCGTCGGACGCATTCTCGATTGGTACAAGAAAGATACCGGCAAGGACTATCAGGGCGCGGACGATCCCGGCGTGCAGTCGGTGACCAATATCTACAACTACTTCAAAAAGTTTGGATATAAAACCGTGGTCATGGGCGCGAGCTTTCGCAACCTGGGAGAAATACAAGAGTTGGCTGGATGCGATCTGCTGACCATTGCGCCGAAACTGATTGAAGAACTGGACGCCAGGTTCGAGGAGCTTCCGCGCAAGCTCGATGCAGCCAAGGCCAAGGACCTGCAGATTGAAAAGTTGAACATCGACAAGCAGACCTTCGACAAGATGCATGCGGAAAATCGCATGGCCCACGACAAGTTGAAGGAAGGCATCGAAGGCTTCAGCAAGGCGCTGGAAAATCTGGAGCAGTTATTGGCGAAACGCCTGGCGGAGCTGGGCGCGAACCAGCAGCAGACCGTCGGCGCAGCCAACTGAACGTCGCTCGTTCGCAACCTCGTCGTCGAAGCAAAAGCCGAATTGCGTAGAGCGATGCGCCGCTCGCGAGATTCGGCTTTTCACTTTTCCCTCGCTCGCCGGCAAGGTTTCCATCGCACTCCCGCGCCGGGACTGCTAACCAACTGCGCACCAACGTGCGAATTTTCTTTAAATTCCTGGTGAAAATTTGTACAGTACCGTGTAAATTGCCGATAAAGACCACAAGGAACGTGACACGAAAAGCAATACAAGGCGCAACACAACGCGAAGTCCAACGACTTGCACGGCTACATCTGAGCTTCACGGATAGGAGCATGCCATGTCTACAAATGCGGTCCCGGCGGAAAATCCGCTGCGGAAATTGTTTGAGGAAATCGTGTACGGCTGTTACAGCCAGACCTCCGAGGTGAACGACGCCGAAATCTCCAGCTACGTCGCCGGCATCCTCACCGACTTTGCCGAAACCGAGCAACTCTATCGCATCCGCGACCGTCGCGGCCGTCCTCTGCGCGAGGTCAGCGACATGCTGGTCGCCTCCGATCCCGTCTATGGCGATGCGTATTCGTTTCCGCGTGAACGAGAAGTGCGCAAGCACATCGGGGATTTCAGCCTTTTCTTTGCGGGCATGTTTCCGGAGTCTGCCCAGTGGCTGCGGCGCAACCAGCAGGAAAGCCTGGAGGCCCTGAAGCGCGCCGGTAAAGAGAGCTACTACATCGTCTCGCAATTCAATATTTTTGAGTTTGAGCAGGAAGCTCCTCTGTTCGCGCGCCTGGCCGACGGCTTCGATGCCTGCGCCAACGGGCTGACGCAGGTGCGAAAGGAACTGGATCGCCGTCGCCTGCTGCCGCACAATGTAACCCCGCCGCCGAAGTTGCTGATGTAAGACCGCCAAGAATGTTGCCTAGGTTTGTCATCCCGACCGCAGTGGAGGGACCTGAGGTCTTCGCAGTGAACATCTAAAGCATTTCTCCTGTCTGGAACCCGCACTCTACACCAATGCAAGAATTGCTCAAGCCGCGATAAATCATCGATCTGTTCCAGCGGCCCCTTCTATCTGATACATCTATTCCTATGTCCATTCCACCAGTTACCCGCAGGAATTTTCTGTCCACCGCCGCGCTTGGCTCAGCCGCGCTGGGTTTGTTGCCGCGCGGCGCATCGGCGGAAACGGCCGCCGTTTCCAAGAGCCTGCCCGACTGGTTTTCCAGCCAGACCGAATGGGACACGGCGTCCTTCAACCATCTGCTGCGTGCTCGCCGGACGGTCAAGCAGCTCTTCGACGTCACAGCGCCCGATGGAGAAATGCTGACGGCTCATGTCCACAACGCGCTGACTGGGTTGGAACGCGGCTTCGGCATTCCAAAGGAAAAGATTCTTGTGGTCGCCGCGCTGCGTTCCGGCGCCACCATCCTCAATTTCGACGACGATGCCTGGAAGAAATACGAGCTCGGGGCCGGGTACACGGTCAAGGATCCAGCCACAGGCAAACCGGCGGAACGCAACATCTATTTCGCTTCCACCCTGGCACCGGATGGCAAGTACGCGTCGGACGATCCCAACGATCCGCGGTCTATCGAGTCGGACACATCGCTCCAGGCCATTCAGCGCCGGGGAGTTCAACTGTTGTGCTGCCATGCGGCTGTCGAAGCTATAGCCGGCTACGCAGTGGAGCGGCTCAAGTTGCAGGCGAGCCAGGAAACTGTCGCGCGCGACTTGGTGGCCCATCGGCTGCCCGGCGTACTGGTTGTTCCCAGCATGGTTTCCGCCATTCCGATGCTGGAGACGCATGGCCGCTTCGCCTATCTGCGGCTCTGAAAGCGGGTTGATAGTTTGTGTAATTGGATATTACAAGGGAGTCATTCTGAACCCTTCGGCTTCGCTCATGGCAGGCTTCGTGCGGCGAAGAGAAGAATCCAGAGAATTCACGCCTCGCAAGCGCTACTATCACCCTCTGGATTCTTCGCTGCGCTCAGAATGACGAACTCTTTTTTCAACCACAGTATCTATGAATCCGCTATAAACGAAAACTATAGGATGTAGCGCGACAGGTCCTGGTCCTTCACAATGGAGGCGACCATGTGCTGCACGTAGGCGGCGTCGATGGCGATCGCTTTTTCAGGGCCATTCGCGCTCTTACGTTCCACCAGCGGAATGCTGGCGGAGGGTGTGTAACCGGGCGCTTTCTCCGCGCTGGCAGCCAGCGTCACGGTCGCATCCGCAAGCGGCGCTTCGCCTTTGGCCTCGCCAGCCGGACGATTGTGCCGCGCCAGGTCCGGCGCGTCGAAGCTGATCTCGTCCAGCACCCGCTCCATGATGGTATGCAGACGGCGAGCGCCAATATTTTCCGTGGCCTCATTCACGCGGAAGGCAAAGTTCGCGATTTCCGCCAGCGACTCCGGCGAAAATTCCAGCTTCAGTCCCTCCGTCTCCAGCAGCGCCGTTGCCTGCTTCACCAGGGAAGACTTCGGCTCGGTAAGAATTTTGATGAAGTCTTCGACCGTCAGCGATTGCAGCTCGACGCGAATCGGGAAACGTCCCTGTAGCTCCGGAATCAAGTCGCTCGGCTTCGATACGTGAAACGCTCCGGCGGCGATGAACAGAATATGGTCGGTGCTCACCATGCCGTAACGCGTGTTCACCGTGGTGCCTTCGACGATGGGAAGAATGTCGCGCTGCACGCCTTCGCGAGAAACATCGGGCCCGTGTCCGCCCTCGCGTCCGGCAATCTTGTCGATCTCATCCAGAAAAATAATGCCGGAATTTTCCACCCGCTCGACCGCGATGCGCGTCACCTGGTCCATGTCGATCAATCGTTGCTCTTCTTCCTGCACCAGGTATTCAAACGCCTCGCCCACCTTCATCTTGCGCTTCTTGGTGCGCTGGCCGAAGATGTTGGGCAAAATGTCCTTCAGGTTGATGTCCATCTCCTCCATGCCCTGGTTGGAGATGATTTCCAGCGACGGCGTATTGCGTTCGCGCACGTCGATCTCGACCATGCGCTCATCCAGCTTGCCCTCACGAAACTGTGCCCGCAGTTTCTCTCGCGTGCGCTGGTGCGAATCGCTGGGCGGCGGCACTGGGCTGGGAAACACGATCGTGTTGTCGCTGGTTTCCTCCATGGCAGAAATCGGCAACGGCATGGACGATGGCGCGGGCATCGGCACCGCCGCGGCAGGCAACAGCAGATCCAGCAGGCGCTCTTCCGCGTTCAGTTCCGCCTTGTCTTCCACCTCTTCCAGTTTTTCTTCGCGCAGCATGTCCACGGCAATCTCAACCAGGTCGCGAATCATCGATTCCACATCGCGGCCGACGTAGCCCACCTCGGTAAACTTCGACGCCTCCACTTTCAGAAAAGGGGAGTTGGTCAGTCTCGCCAGCCGCCGGGCAATCTCCGTTTTGCCCACGCCGGTCGGTCCAATCATGATGATGTTTTTGGGCATGATGTCGTCCGCCAGCTCCGGGGCCAGCTTCTGGCGACGCATGCGATTGCGCAAGGCAATGGCCACCGCGCGCTTGGCGGCGTGCTGGCCCACTACATACTTGTCCAGCTCCGAAACGATCTCGCGCGGCGTCATTTCATCCAGCGACAGCGCCTGGTCTTCTTCCACTCCAGGTAAATAAATGGCCATATCCACTCCTCGTTCTGCGCCGTCGCCTGCTGGGCGCGGCCAGACAGGCCTATAGTTCTTCGATGGTGATTTGATCGTTGGTGTAGATGCAGATTTGGCCGGCGATGCGCAAGGATTTTTCCGCAATCTCGCGCGCCGGGAGTTCGGTGTTCTGGACCAGCGCGCGGGCCGCCGCCAGCGCATACGAGCCGCCGCTGCCGATCGCCGTGATGCCTTCGTCCGGCTCAATCACATCGCCCGCCCCGCTGATCAAATACGTCTGGTGCAGATCGGCGACCACCAGCAGCGCTTCCAGATTGCGCAGCATCTTGTCCGTGCGCCAATCCTTCGCCAACTCCACCGCGGACCGGCCCAGATTGCCGGCATACTGTTCCAGCTTGGCCTCAAACCGGCTGAATAAGGAGAACGCATCGGCGGTCGACCCGGCAAACCCGGCCAGGACTTTGTCCTGATACAGGCGTCGAATTTTCCGCGCCGTATGTTTAATGACACTCTCGCCCAGGGTCACCTGGCCATCGGCTGCCATCACCACGCGATCGTTGCGGCGAACGCACAACACCGTGGTCGAACGAACCCTCGTTCGTTCAGGTCCAGGTCGCTGGCCGATAGCGATTCTGCGGCGGGAAACGGAAGAACCGGCTGCGTCAGGGCGCACGTCCGGGTGCAAATTAGGTTCGAGCATCGTCAACTACGATTATAAGGCAATTGTTTTCCTCTTTCCGTCGAAGCCTCTACCCGCGTACCCTGCAATTCCGCTATCCTCAAAAGTAGCTCGCGCCAGCAAAATACATTCGACGAGCATCGTATGCAACCTTGGTTATCGAACCACGTTCCTGTCCTAGCCACCGCCGCAGCCTCTGTCGCTGCCGTCGGCGGCGTTGTTGTTTGGTGGGTCCTGACGCATCGCAAATCCGCGGATGAAAAGGAGCGCGAGCGCCGCCAATACCTGGCGCTCCACGGTCGCATCATCGACGGTTCCGTCCTCGACTGGTCGGAGCAGCCCAACTCCACCGACCTGGGCACGCTGCATTATCGCTACTACATTGCCGGCGTCAGTTATGAGTGTGCCCAGGACATATCCTTCCTCAAGGGCACCGCGTCGATCGATGCCACCAGCTTCGGCCGCCCTGCTTTCGTGCGCTACGACCCAAAAAATCCCGCCAACAGCATCATCCTCGCCGAGACGTGGAGCGGGCTGCAACAATCGAGTCGCGTCCTCGTCCTGGACGCCATCGATGCCGCCAGCGCTCTTTCCCACCCGCCTCCAGCGGTAAAATGAATCTATGCACGCGCATGCGCCAGCCAACGACCGGACCAAGCTTATCCTGCGCATCTCGCTGGCGCTCACCTTCGGCTATATCCTGCTCACGCTGTTCGTCGGCGTTCGCGCCCATAGTCTGGCGCTGATCTCGGAAGCCGGCCACAATACATCCGACTTCCTTGCCCTGCTGCTGTCCTTTGTCGCCGTCTATTTTCACAGCCGCCCGGCCACCGACAAAAAGACCTTTGGCTATCGTCGGGCCGGCGTTTTGGCTGCCTTCGTCAATGCCATTGCGCTGATCGGAATTGCCGCGTGGCTGGCCGTCGAAGCGGTCGCGCGTTTCCTGCATCCGCAAATCGTCGAGCCCCGACTGATGATGGCGACCGCTGCTGTCGGCGTGGTCATGAACGGCTTCCTCGCCAGGATGCTCTCCCGCGTCGGCAACGACGTCAACATCCGCGGCGCCTTCATCCACATGCTGGGCGATACCCTTTCCACCGCCGCCGTCATTGCCGGCGGTCTGGCCATCGCGCTCACTGGCATCCAATGGGTCGACCCCCTATTGTCCATGATGATCGCCGTGCTCATCTTCTGGTCTTCGCTGTCCATCGTGCGTGAGACGCTGAACATTCTGCTGGAAGGCACGCCGGAAGATCTTTCCCTCACCGAGATTCGCGATGCCATGCAGGTTGTCCCCGGCGTCTGCGGCGTCCACGATCTGCATGTCTGGTGCGTCTGCTCGCACCTGAACGCGCTGGCCTGCCACGTGACGATCCTGGATATCCCTCCGTCGGAAAGCCGCCGCATTCTCGCCGACATCAATCGGGAACTGGGCGAGCGCTTCAACATCCACCACACCACCATCCAGTTTGAAATGCGCGACGACGCCGGCTGCGCCGTGGAA
>JAJYVR010000096.1 GCA_021791935.1 Acidobacteriota bacterium | reverse complement strand
CTTGGCGGCTCACGTTTGGAGTTTCTGGGATGGACTCCCGTAAATGTCAAACTGCTCGGGTCCCCCGGCAGAGCCGGGGGACTTTCCCGGTCGTTAAGGTGCTCGATCAGTGTGGTTGCGGGTAGACCCCGGACTTCAGTCCGGGGAACCGAGGTCGAATCCGTGACGCGCCTTCAGGCGCTGAGGTCGGTTGCAGACACCTTGACTCGAAACAAGCGCGTTCGACGCTGCCGGAACAACGTCGAAGCCTCGAACCTCGGCGCCTGAAGGCGTATTTCGGCGGCTTCTCATCCCCGGACTGAAGTCCGGGGTCTACCTTGGCGATAACTCTCTCGCTAAACCATGGTCGGAGTGCTTTTCAAGTAGCGCGCGATCCAGCACCAACAATCTCACAATCTCTTCCAGCAGCGTCTCGATGTTTTTGTGCCGGGGTAACGCCTTTCGGCGTCGTTTCCAGGGTCAGCTTTCCGCGGTCCACTGGCCATCCGTTCCTGCTTCTTCAGGCAACCACGCTGGGGCCCCATGCCTCACGTTATATCAGCGTGCCACCGGAGAAACTCCCGGACACGACGGCGCGACATAATGTGGATCGGAAGCCTGCTGACGCTTCAGCGCGGCGTCCAGCGCCTGCACCGCTTTGGCATTCGCCGGGTCCAGCAGCGATTGAGAGCACGCGACGGAGTGGCCCGCCACTCCCTTCTGAAAAAACCGATGGCTCCACGGCAGATACAACAGAGCGCCGTAGTTGCCAGCGCAATCCCTGGCATCGCATCCACTAAAACTGACGCCAAAGTTCGCTCCCACTTCGGGCATCAAAACAAAATTGTCGCTGCTGGCCGCCTCAAATGGCCGCTTCAGAAATCCGGAATCCCAATTCACATTCGTCACGCCGCCATCGCGCAGAAACACCACGATCCGCCAGCCATGCTTGCCGCTGGTCAGCGCCGCGGCATAGGGCGAGGCAAACGGCGGCATCTCCAGCCGATACAGCTCCAGGTGATAGGACTGTAGCCACTGCCCCATCCGCTGCAGGTCCGCGCCCGTGTAGCCATTCTGGCCCAGCGCCGTGTTTGCCGAAGCCAACAACACCGCCGCCAGCACCCACGGGCCAGCCCAGGCAATGAAGGATCGTCGCGACATCTGTCCTCCTTGCAAGCGTCCCCGCTCACTTCCATTCACGCGACTCCGGCACATGGACGCCTCCTTATAAATTCCGGACCGCCTCCGCAAAGCGCTCCAGTTCCTCCTCGGTGTTGTAGTAATGCACTGAGGCGCGCGCCATTGCCGTCAACCCGCGCTGCTCCATATCGATCCGCGTGGAGCCAAGCGGCGTCACCCGCACATTGATGTTCTGCTCGCGCATGTTCGCAACAATGGCTGCAGCGGAATGATGTTCATGCGTGAAGGTCACAATGCCGCAGCGAGCCTGATTGCCGCTGCCCGGCAGGTCCCGCACCGTGATCCCAGAAATCCGCGCCAGATGTTCGCGCAACTGCTCCGCCAGCATCGTCACCCGCGCAGCAATGTTGTCGAGTCCCACCGCCATCGCATACTCAACGGCCGCTCCCAGCCCCAGTTGACACGCCACCGAGCCCCCTGAAATTTCAAATCGGCGGGCATCGTTGCGCAGCTTATATTCCTCTCGCGCCGTCCACTCCGCCGAGCACATGTCGATTGGCGTCGGCTCCAATCGTTCCAGCATCGATTGCCGGACATACAGAAACCCCGTTCCTCGCGGCCCGCGCAGATATTTCCGCCCCGTAGCCGCAAGCATGTCGCAGCCCAGCTCCTCCACCCGCAGCGGCATCTGCCCGGCAGACTGGCAGGCATCCAGCAAATAAGGAATGTGGTTCCGGCGCGCGATGCGTCCCACCGCCGCCGCCGGCTGCACCAGCCCGCCATTGGTGGGCACATGGGTCAGCGCAATCAGTTTCATCCGCTCCCCATGCTGCAGAATCGCCGCCTCCAACGCGGTCAGAGAAATCTCTCCGCCCGGCCCATTCGGCGCCACAATAATTTCGGTCCGGCGCTGCCGCGCCACCTGCAGCAACGCAAGGTAGTTGCTGACGTACTCATTCGATGCCGTAAGAATTTTGTCGCCCGGCTGAAATCCCTCGGCCAGCGCATAGAACGCCGCGTCCCACGCGCGCGTCGCATTTTCCACCAGCGCAATTTCGCCCGCCGCGCATCCCAGCATCCTCGCGATGGATGCATACACGCGCCGGTATTCTTCCTCCACGCGGTCCTCAGCCTCATACCCGCCCATCGCCGCTTCCAGGTCCAGATGCGCTTTCACCCGCTCCAGCACAGGCGTTGGCGGCAGGCTGCAGCCCGCGTTGTTCAGGTGCAGCACGTTTTCGCAACCCGGCGTGTCCACCCGGGCCGACGCAACATCGATCCCCACAATTCACCCCATCCACAGGATCCCGCCGCGGCGGGCCACGCACTCTTTATACTAGGTTGCATCATGTCCAATTTCGATCGCCGTGGCGAGTTCGCCCCCGTAGACGAGCAACTGGAGTATCTGCAAAAAGGCACGGCGGAAATTATTCCCCTGCCCGAGCTGCGCACTCGCCTGGAACAATCTCGCGCCACCGGCCGCCCGCTGCGCGTCAAGGCCGGCTTCGATCCCACCGCGCCCGACCTGCATCTCGGCCACACCGTCCTGATCCGCAAGCTGAAGCACTTTCAGGACCTCGGCCACACTGTCATTTTCTTGATCGGCGACTTCACCAGCCTGATCGGCGACCCCACCGGCCGCTCCGTCACTCGCAAGCCGCTCACTCGCGAGGAAATCGACAAGAACTCCCAGACCTACACCGACCAGGTCTTCAAAATTCTCGATCGAGAGAAGACGGAGGTCCGCTACAACTCCGAATGGCTGGGCAAACTTGGTTTTGAGGGCATCATTCGTCTGGCCGCAAAATTCACCGTCTCGCAAATGCTGGAGCGCGACGAATTCCACAAGCGCTTCCAGGCCGAACAGCCCATCTCGCTGCACGAAATGCTCTATCCCCTGGCGCAGGGCTACGATTCTGTCATGCTGGACGCCGATGTCGAACTCGGCGGCACCGACCAGCGATTCAACCTGCTGGTCGGCCGCGAACTGCAACGCCAGGCCGCCACCCCGGCGCAGATCGTCCTGATGATGCCGATTATCGAGGGGCTCGACGGCGTGCAGAAAATGTCCAAGTCCCTCGGCAACGCCATCGGCGTGCATGAGCTGCCGCAGGAAATGTACGGCAAGCTGATGTCCATCTCCGACGACCTGATGTGGCGCTACTGGACGCTGCTCACCGACCTGCGCCCGCACGAAATTGAAGCGATGAAGAGCGATGTCGCCAGCAGCGCGCTGCACCCCATGGAAGCCAAGAAGCGTCTCGCTCGCACCATCGTTGCGGACTTTCACTCCGAAGCCGCCGCCCTCCAGGCCGACGAAAATTGGGCCAAGCAATTCCAGCGCAAGGAAATGCCCGAGAATGTGGAACGCGTGAAGGTGACGCGGAGTGTGCCATTTATTTCTGTTTCGAAACTGATCTTCGAATGCGGACTCGCGGAATCGCGGACCGACGCAGAGAGAAAAGTCAAGCAGGGTGCGGTCAAGATTAACGGAGAGATATGGAAGGAAAATTCCTGGGCGCTGGGCGACGGCCATGTGGAACTTGAAATCCGCGTCGGCAAGCGCGCCAAAATTGCCGTCATCGAATAACCTCCCGAATAAAATGACGAGTCATTCTGAACGAAGCGCAGCGAAGTGAAGAATCCAGAAGGCGATCGCGGCACAGTCCAGGCGAACATCGTCTGGATTCTTCATTTCGGTCGCGTCGCCCAGGCGACCGACCTCCATTCAGAATGACTCGTCTACGAAGATGCTTGTATCTCGCATTGCGCTCGGCTACTCTCGGGCCATGGCCCTCCCCAAGCCTTTCGGCGTTTGCGCCACTCTCCTGCTTTTCTGTCTCCCTGTTGCCGCCAAGGTCCACTCGGTCGCGTTGGGCGGATGGCGCAAGGCCCCCTACACCGCTCCCGCAGCCGCCTCCAGTCCATCTCCCGCTCTACCCACCAGCCTGCGCGTGCGTCCGCTTGTCGTCGACGGCCAGGTCAAGGACTGGACCACCGGCGACATTCACGAAATCACCGACCGCACCTTTGTCGCCCGCCGCGCCGTCAAGCTGAATGACGCATTGCCGGACGAGGCTGGCGCGCACTGGCTCTGGGTCCTCGGCCCCTGGCTGCTGGTCGATCGCAGTTCGGCGCACATCAGCGTGCTGCATTTGCCGGACTTCGATCCGGCCGTGTCGGAGATTGTCTGGTTTCGCGACTACGCCGCCTACTGCGGCGTCAACACCACCGGCAAACACCTCTACGCCGTGGTTTCGCAATTGGGCCTGCGACGTCCGCTCGTCGCCAAGGCCCTGGCCCAGTGGACCGTAGACGACCACCCCACCCCCGCCTGCGCCCCGGCAACCTGGCAGCGCCAGCCGCTTCAGGTTGTCTTCCATCCCGCCAACAGCGCGGCCGTCAGTTATCGGATCTTCGGCCTCGCATCCGCGCTGGTTGAAGAAGGCGAATCCCCCGACGAGCAGTAATGCGTCCCGCCCTCAATACCTCACGGTTCGGGTAGTCCCCGGCGTCAGCGGCGGGAATTCAGTTCGAGAAACATTCGCTCCTGCGGAACGTCGAAGATGACCGCCCGAAAATTTTTCAGAATTCCATTGCCGATCGCGCCCGGCAACTTCTGTTCCGCCGCTGCCGTTTTATTCTCGGCCAAATAATCCACTTCCACGTTGTGGGTTTCCGCATTACCGATATAAAAGGAATGGATGCTTCCCATGGCCACTGGATAAAACCCGTTCAATCCAAATGCCAGCCCGGAAACGGAATGTTGACGGCTATCGACCAGCTCCAACTGGCGAACAAACTGGTCGTACAGCATCATGGTCGCATCGCTGCCCGTATCCACGGCCATGTCCACGCTGTAACGTACCAATCGATCGTTTCCCAGCGCGATCGGCGTAATCACGAAGTCACGACTCGGCTTCAACGCGACCTCGACGCCGGACCCGCGATAGATATAGCCGTCCGTGGGAATCAGCGTCAGAAGCTTTTTCTGGAAATCCACCTTCACCACAAAGTTCCGAAAAAACGGGTAGCCCAGCATCCCATCCGTCGGATGACCGAAGTGCTGTTCAAACCGATTCAGGTCGATCACCGCCATCACTTGCGCCACCTGGATCGATCCGCTCGCCGCGCTTGACCTCACGGGATCAGTGAACCGACGGGTTGATTCGCCGAGACCTGGCTAGACGGCTTCAATTCGAAAATGACGTGGCCCCGCGGCACATCGAAAACCACCTTCTTGAACTGGTCCAGCAGCGAGGTGCCGATCACTCCGGCAAAGCCCGTGCGGGCGGCGACCGGGTCGCTCTGCAATTTGAAGACCGTCAGATGGCTGGCTTCCGTTCGACCCATCAAAAGAGAGTTGAGCACCCCATACTGCATCAGGAAGTATCCTCCCAGCCCGTACGCCTGCTGCGACAACTTGGACAGAAAAATACCCTCCAGGTGAGCGCCATGCACGTAGTGCGGATACAGCAACAAGGTGACGTCGCTGCCTGTATCGATCTCCACCTTCACCTGCCGCTGCATGTGGTCCACCGTGCCCAGCATCACCGGGATCGACGTCGCGTTGGATTTGCTGGTCAGGTAAAGCGTGTCGCCCGGCCCCCGATACACGTATCTCTTCGACGGCATCAAGGTCAGCACATGCCTCTCAAAATCCAGTTCCACGACGAAGTGTTGCAGGAACGGGAAACCGAGAATCCCGTCGATGCGATGCCCAAACTGCTGTTCAAGGTCCTTGAGGTCGACCACCGCCATCAGGTTCGCGATTTGCACCCCTCCGATCCTCGCATCGATATCTTTTGCCGCCGCGACATATACCTTTCCAGAACCCAGCCCGAGGCCCTTTTCCTGCTGAATACTGACCGGTTGCAATCCCATCGCAGCTGCGGTATCCATGTTCAGGATGTTGCTGCTGGTGCCGCTGTCCAGCAGGAAAACCATCCCCGGAGTGCCATTCAGCGTGACCGTGATAAAGATATGTCGGTTGAAGTAATCGAAGGACACGCTGACAGGAGAAAAACGTTGCGCGGGAACCATCGGGGCAACACGCGCAATCGGGGGCGATTGCGGAACCAGCGTCGTGGAAATCGCGAGAAGAAGACTGCCGAACATGGCGGTTTCCTCCTATGTGACAGCCATCTTATGCCAAAATCGGAAAATGCGCTCTTCAATCCTGCGCCTGCCTGTGCGTACTCTGGTTGTATGCAGAATCTCAACGAGTTACTGAAGGAAGCCGAAATTGCCCACGGCCACCTCTGCGCGGGCCAGGTGCTGGGCGTGCGCATGGCGACGCTGGGATGCGCCCGTCTCGGCATCGCCGACCCGCGCGGAAACGACCGCAAGCGCCTGGTCGTGTTTGTTGAAATTGACCGCTGCGCTACGGATGCGATTGGGGTTGTCACCGGCTGCCGCCTGGGCAAGCGCGCGTTGAAGTTTCGCGATTGGGGCAAGATGGCCGCGACGTTTGTGGATCTTGAGAGCGGCCGGGCGGTCCGCATCTCGGCGCGCGAGTCCTCCAAGGAAGCCGCCCGCCAACTGCACCCGGAAATTGAGAACAAGAATCGGCAGCAGATGCTGGCCTATCGCGAACTGCCGGAAAATGTTCTTTTTACCGAGGAGTGGGTACAGGTCGCCCTGGACGCCAGGGAATTTCCTGGATACAAAGGCGACCGCGTCGTCTGCGCCGTTTGCGGAGAAGGCATCAACTACGAACGATACGCAGTGCGCGAAGGGCAAAAACTTTGCCTTGGCTGCGCCTCGCCCCAGGAACGTTACTACCAGCCGCTTTCGAACACAAAGAAGACGGCAGGCTAGCGGGCTTTTGGTCGCCGAGGGGACCCAGACCGCCGACAATTTCTTCAATCTTCCGTCTGAAACAGACAGCGAGAATTTAGTTGCCTTAGCAACCAATTGCGCGCAATTGGTTGCTAAGGCAACTAAATTCTCGCGGCCGATTCAACCCGGCTTCCGCCCAGCAAAAGCTCCCTCAAAGCCGGCCTCCAAACGCAAAAATGCCCGGCATTGTTGCCGGGCCCTTTTGCTTGCCTTGAATTGCGTTACTTCTTTTTTGCGGCCTTCTTGGCTGCTTTCTTTGCGGGTGCTTTCTTTGCTGCAGCCTTCTTGGCTGGAGCCTTCTTCGCTGCCTTTTTCGTTGCCTTTTTAACTGCCAATTTAGTACCCCTTGTGGTAGTAGATTTACGGTGCTGCTTGACCGCTTTCTTTGCGGACTTCTTCACGGCCGACTTCGCCGAAACTTTTTTGGCAGCCTTCTTCACGGCTTTCTTGGCGACTTTCTTTGCCGGAGCCTTCTTCGCGGCCTGCTTCACCACTGCTTTTTTCGTCGCCGCTTTCTTCGCCGGAGCCTTTACTGCGGGCTTGGCAACTGCGCTCGCCGGTCTCGTCGTCGCCTTCACGGCAGGCTTGGCCGGTGCGGCAGGGGCCACGGGCCGCTGGTATTCCACTGCGGGTCTCGGCGGAAGCGCGACTGTCGTCCCTTCATCGGAATGGTCTTCATCATCGTCCGATGTGAGGGAAATGGTCACTTCTTCTTCCTCTTCAAAGCCGCCGTTGGCGTCCTCGTCAAGCTCATTCGTCTCCGCTTCGTACTCACTGTCATCGGACATTCGTTTGAATTGATCGTCGATCATGCTCGTCGCCCCCTTTGCTGTTACCGCTCATGGCCGTATCTTACATCTTCGACCATAAAGCCGCAGCAGGCATTCCAATGCATACCTGTATAAGGATGCTACGAGTTCGCCGGAAACACAAGCGCGAAGTTTCCGCGAGAGATTGCCTTCCGTCAATGACGAAGCATCTCAATCGGTTTTTTTCTTATGACGCTTGCTGGAAGAAGCCTTCGCGTGGCCCGACGATCCGGCGTGGTGTGCGTTGGTCCGGCTAGCGGCAGGCGCATGGCGGCCCCGACGGCGGCGCGTCCTGACCGGCTCCGATACATAGATCGTCCTGCCGACCGGGAGGCGGTTTCCGCGGAGTCCGTTCCAGCGGCGCAACTGGCTAGTGGTCACGCCAAACCGGTCCGCCAGCGTCACCATGGTGTCTCCCCGCCGTATGCGATAGCGCATGTGCGCCGACGTGATCGGCGGCGGCGCAGTCGGAATGACCAGGGCCTGATCCGGATGCAGCGGATCATCCTGCTCCAGTCCGTTGGCGGCTGCCAGCGCCTTTGTCGTCACGTGGAAGGTCTGGGCGATGCCGGCCAGGGTGTCGTCCTGGGTTGCGATGTGAAAGCGCCACGCGTTGCGATGTTCTTCCGGCACCAAGGCAAGCCGCTGCTGAAACAGCGAGGCCGTCCCCGGCGGCAGATGCAGATCGAAGGAGAAATCCCTCGGCGTGGTCATCTGCAACAGGCTGGGATTCAGTTGCCGGATCTGCTCCGTTGTCGTCCCCACCAGGTCGGCAACCAAATGAAGATTGATGCTGGAATCTGTCGTCACCGTATCGGACCGCAGCGGCGGATCGACGGGAATGTCGGAGAGCCCGTACTGGCCCGGGTTCTTGGCCATGATCGCCGCAGCCACAATAATGGGGACATAATTCTTTGTCTCGGCGGGCAAGACATTGCGCTGATACAGTTCCCAGAAATCCGCGTAGCCGGTGCGCTGCACGGCGCGCTGCACCTTGCCCGCGCCCCAGTCGTAGGCTGCCATGGCCAGGTACCAGTCGCCGAATTGCTCATGCAGCTCTTTAATGTAGCGGGCATAGGCGCGCGTCGATTTTTCCGGGTCGAAGCGTTCATCCACCCAGGCATTCCGCACCAGGCCATAGTCGCCGTACGGCATAAACTGCCACATCCCGCCCGCTCCGCTGCGAGCATTGACGGCCCTCGGCCGGAACCCGGATTCCGCAATGGCAAGATAGATCAAATCTTTCGGCACGCCGGAGTCGGTAAGGACCTGCTCCACCATGGCGCGATATTGCCCCTCGCGGGCCAGGGAATTCTCGATGGTGTTATGGCCCTTTCTGGTGTTGGTGAAGTAATTGATATAGCCCGCGACATAATCGTTCACCACCAGCGGAAGGTCGGAATGGGTGACTTTCAAATCTGCCTGGGCGCGCGCCAAAAGATTCGGGTCCACCGGGAACGTCACATCGTTGGCCACCCCGACCGGCGTCTGGTCCTCCTGGCTGAAACCGTTGCTCTGCTGCAGGGAGTCGAGTTCGAGCGCGTTGATCGAGTCGACCATGTGCTCAAACGCATCGTTCAGGACGGGATCGCTCTTTAAGTCGCGACCGCTGGTCAGAAAGATATCGACCGCGCGGTCAAAATCCTCGCGGGCCGGCTGGTACTGTCCAGCCTGGTACAACGAAATTCCGGTGTCATACGCCCGCTTGGAAGCGGCGATCAGCGTCTGGTCCTGCTGCGCGTGGTCTTCGGTCGCAGAGGACGAGACTGCCGCTTCAGGCTTTTTCTCCGCCGTTGCGGTCGCGTTTCCGCTACCCAGGGTCGGCGCGGTGGCGCGCGGAGATGCGCCCGCGGGCGCGCCCGGCTGCTGCGCCGGACATCCGCAGAGCAAAAGGAGCAAGCCGCTCGCAACCGGGAGGAAGAAATATTTCATCGATAGTTGTCAGGGTCGTTCGTTTTCCATTGTATGGCCATTTCGAGGCAAGCTGTGGCGCCCGCTATCCTGCTTTCCTTGCGCTTGCCGACCCGAGCGCAGCCAGCATCTCACGCCGCAGGATGGCGTTGATGCGCGATTGGTAGCCCTTTCCCTGCGCTTTGAGCCAATCCAGTACGTCGGCATCGACGCGTGCTGTAATCTGCCGCTTGAGCGGACGATAGAAGTGGCCGCGCTTGGCATTTTTCCACTGCTCGTCCGTCATTTCGGGCAGATCGCTGGTGTCAATCTCGCTGTCTGGACGAACTGCCAGCTTCATGAGGCTGGCACGCTGTCTGTCGGTCAGCGGCGGCAAAGTCCTCAATGTATGCCTAATCATTTTCTTCTTCATAGCGTCGCCTTTCTTTCCGAGTCGCGCGTCGAGCGGAGACGATGCGAATGACTTCGACCGGCGGGTCTTCGCCATGCTCCTCCACGACAGTGTGCCCCACCATCAAAAGGAGCAGACCTCCGACAACGCCAAGGGTCTGCCATCGGCGCTCACCATCCTCGATGCGATCCTGCACTGAGACATAGAGCGGGTCGTGAAATACCCGACTGGCTTCCTCAAAACTCACGCCGTGCTTGCGCTGGTTGGAGAGGTTCTTGGCCTCGTCCCACTCGAACACGATGCCCGTCACGCAACAATTGTAATTATAAAGTTGTAATTATTCAATGTCCGATTTTTTCGCTCCAGCGCACCATCGCGGCCCGCACAGTCAGCAACCGATATCGATACGGGACATACTGCCCCTGATGGTAAACTCGGATGAAGAGATGCGCTTCCCATCGCCCGTCGCAGTCGGCGCGTGGGGCGTTTTTTTTCCGCCAACCGGCCTTCCTTCATGGATCGAGAACACATCCGCAATTTCGCCATCATCGCCCATATCGACCACGGGAAATCCACGCTTTCCGACCGGTTGCTGGAGCTGACCGGCTCGCTGACTGCGCGCGAGATGCAGGCCCAGGTGCTGGATGCGATGGACCTGGAACGCGAACGCGGCATCACCATCAAGGCCCATGCCGTCCGCATGGCCTATCAGGCGGAAAATGGCGAAACTTACCAACTGAATCTGATCGACACGCCCGGCCACGTGGATTTCTCGTATGAAGTTTCGCGCTCGCTGGCCTCCTGCGAAGGCGCGCTGCTGATCGTCGACGCCACCCAGGGAGTGGAAGCGCAGACGCTGGCGAATGCCCATATCGCCATCAATAACGGATTGGACATTATTCCCATCGTCAACAAGATTGACCTGCCCAGCGCGGACGTGGAGCGCAGCAAGGAAATGATTGAGCAGACGATCGGCCTGGATGCCACCGACGCGCTGCCCATCAGCGCCAAGACCGGCCTGGGCGTGCCCGCCGTGCTGGAGGCCGTGGTGCATCGCTTGCCGCCGCCCACAGGCGACGCAGAAGCCCCCTTGCAGGCGCTCATCTTCGATTCCTGGTTCGACGCCTATCGCGGGGTGGTGGTGCTGACCCGCGTCATCAACGGACGGCTGAAGCGCGGAGAAAAAATCCGGTTGATGTCGAACGGCAAATCGTTCGAGGTCGAATCCATAGGCGTGCAGACGCCGAAGCCAGTGGTGGTGCAGGAGCTTTCCGCGGGCGAAGTTGGATTTTTTGTCGCCACCATCAAGAACGTCGCCGACGCCAAAATTGGCGACACCATCACCCACGAAGCCAACCCCTGCGCCACCGCGCTGCCCGGCTTTGAGGACATCAAGCCGATGGTCTTTGCCGGCCTGTACACGGTGGACGCCCACGAGCATACGCTGCTGCGCGAGGCGCTGGAAAAATTGCGGCTGAACGATTCTTCGTTCTTTTTCGAGCCGGAAAGCTCCGCCGCGCTCGGCTTCGGTTTCCGCTGCGGATTTCTTGGATTGCTGCACATGGAAATCATTCAGGAGCGGCTGGAGCGGGAGTTCAATCTGAACCTGATCACCACGGCGCCGGGGGTGCGCTATCGCATTACGCTCACCGACGGCAATGTCGTCGAAGTCGACAACCCGTCCCGCTGGCCGAATCCGACCAACATCGAAAAGATTGAGGAGCCGGTCATCACCGCGACCATCCTGACGAATGAAGAATATGTGGGCGGCATCCTGAAGCTGGTGGAGGACAAGCGCGGACGCCAGAAGAACTTCGAATATGTGGGTTCGACGCGCGTGATGCTGA
>JAJYVR010000095.1 GCA_021791935.1 Acidobacteriota bacterium | reverse complement strand
TGAATAGCTTGGTGATCTTCGTTTTTTCCAGCGATCCATCGCGCTTGGAGATGGCGACCTCGTCTCCGGTGTGCAGCGTGCCGTTGAAGACGCGCGCAATCGCCAACCGTCCCAGGTAATCCGAATAATCGAGGTTCGTCACCAGGATTTGCAGCGGGCCCGCGGGATCGCCGGTGGCTGGCGGAATGGTGGAAACGATCGTCTCAAACAGCGGCTGCAAGTTGGTGCCGGGAACCTTCGCATCGGTCGAAGCGGTGCCCAGCTTGGCGTTGGTGTAGAGCACCGGAAAATCCAACTGGTCCTCGCCTGCATCCAGATCGATGAACAGGTCGTAGACCTCGTTCAAGACTTCCTGCGGGCGCGCATCCGGACGATCGATTTTATTGATGACAAGGATCGGCGGCAGCTTGGCTTCCAACGCTTTCGATAGGACGTAGCGCGTCTGCGGCAGTGGGCCTTCACTGGCGTCGACCAGCAGCATCACACCGTCCACCATCTTCAGGGCGCGCTCCACCTCGCCGCCAAAGTCGGCGTGCCCGGGCGTATCCACAATGTTGATCTTGGCGTCGTGAAAAACGATGGCGGTGTTCTTCGCCAGGATGGTGATGCCGCGCTCACGCTCCAGGTCGTTCGAGTCCATGACGCGTTCCGCGACCGCCTCATTGGAGCGGAAGGTCCCGCTTTGACGCAACATGGCATCGACAAGAGTGGTCTTGCCGTGATCGACGTGGGCGATGATAGCGATATTTCGGATAACGGACGACACGATAGGTTCAGTTTCCTGTTCTGTTTTCCTGTTCTGGTTTTTAGATAGGCTGGGCGATGACGGTATTGCGCCAACGGAGCAAGTCCGACTCGTACGCCGGAGACTGCGGGGATCATCCTGATCTATCTACCAGTTTACCGCATTGCGGGCGAAGAACCGCTGCTGGCGAGTAAAGAATCCGATCGCGGAAGGACCGTTTCGCGCGTCGATGGCCCCGATAAGCTGTGCGTACTGGCTGGCGCCGATACCGCCTCCTGCCGCAACAGCGTGAGATTTCGTTCTACTTTCCGCGTTTCACGGTCCGAAAAGAACGCCGGAACCAGGCGGCGTCGATGCCGAGGATGCAAATTTGCATAGTAAGCGAACAGGCTGGCGCGAAGGCCGCTTGAAACCTGGGCATCCTTGTCATGGGTGACCGTGTCCAGCAGTTTCGCGTAACTCGCGTCTGCCAGCGGATATTCCCCCAGTGCGGCTGGTTTCCCGGTGTCGAAATCGAGGTCCTGCAAGGGTAGCTTCCCACCCGCCGCCTGCTCTCTTAGTTGGTCGACATCCTTTTCATATCGACCTACGCTGGTTTGCATGCTGTCGAGATAAAGTTTCTGGTCGGCGGCGCTAGGAAGTTCCAGTTTCAGCGCGGAGAACGGGCCCCGTTTCGGCAGAATCTTGATGATGAACGCGATCAAATGCGCGCCGATTCCCGGCCTGTGATATTGCTTGCCCCACTCGTGCTCGTAGTCGACGCGATCCATGCGGTACACGAAATGGCTGCGATCGAAGTTCGGCACCTGCTCCTGGATTTGCTTGCCGTAGTGCAGGACTGCCGCGCGCGTCATCTCCGGAATAGCAGTGCTGACCGCATATCGATAGGTGTTGATCGCCAGCCCTTCATGCTTCAGCACTGTCTTCACCTCGACGCCATACGTGTCTTCAAACGCCCGCTCCAATACCGGCGTTGCCACGTTGAACCCGATGAAATTGGTGTAATCGTCCTTGACATAATGGCGTTGCGCCACCTGCACCACATCGAAGCCAAACTCCGTCCGAATGTGAGCTTTCGGGGAGTCGTAATAGCTGACGAACGGACCGAAACGCGTCCTCAATTTTGGATACTCGCGCGCCGTGGCGAGGCCTACGTAAGGGTGCCCAATCGTATCTCCCCGATAGTGCGCCAGCGCGCCCAGCGCAAACGCATATTCATTCAGGTTGGTGGCGTCCTTTAGCAGATTATTGACAAAGTCCCCCGTGCGGACGTAGTGCAACATGTCGCTGAACTCTTTGTTGCCGAAGGGATAATATCCAAGGTCCTGGATGATGCAGCCGCCGTAGGCATAGGAGTGGGCGATGCGCAGCTCTTCGGGCGTGGCATTTGGATACCGTTCCCGCAGCAACGGAACAATGTGGCCGCTCCATGCCATGTCGACGGTCTCTTCATGCGACAGCACCGAGTAGGCCTGTGCCGTGGACGCTGTCAGCGTAAACAGAAGCAACAGGAGGAACGCCAATGGTTTTCGCGCACAACCCATTTAGTCACGGTCCTCTCTGCACCGGTTTCGCTGGTCTGGAATCGCATCGGAGGCGGCAACGGCGGGCAACACCGCAAATGGCCGCACCCTTTCACGAGTCCTCATGTTTCAGAATATGGCGGCTCCACGCATAGCGGCCGTCGTAGCTACAAGCATAGCCCTCAAACGGAACAGCGGTCCGCGTCGCCATAGCGAGACATGCGCGCGTTGTGCCTTTCTGCGCCAGCTCGCTCTCCTCTGGGGACCGCCAGCCCCGTCGAACCACCTGTTTTTTCGCCAGGGAATCCAACGTGTCGAAGGACCGACGTTCGGGAATTCGAAAGCGCGCCAGGTGCGGATGGATGGGATGCGAATCCCCCGCCCGATGGACCAGCTCCCATGATCTCGCGCATGGAGTAGTGGTGTACTTGGCCAAATAGGTATATAGTCAAGCGTTATGAAAAATCGCGCCGCATTCACGAAACAGGCAAAGATGCTCAAGGCGCTGGCGCATGAGTCCCGGCTCATGATTGTGGACCGTCTGAGCCGCGGAGAGTGTTCGGTGGGAGAGCTCACGGCGTTGGTAGGTAACGACATCTCGACCGTGTCGAAGCATTTGGCGTTGCTCCGCGCCCACGGCATTGTTGAGGACAGGCGCCAAGGAACCACCGTGTATTACCGGCTGCTCACGCCTTGTGTCTGCAACTTCTTCACTTGCGCCACGCAGGTCCTCAAGGAAAGATTGAGATGAACGCGCAAGCAGAAGCGTTGAACCGCGATTGCGGATCCACACTGTACGATCGGGCGATAAGCTGACGGAGCCGCCGCCCACGATCTTGCTTAGGCGAAATGCTTCGCCCACGCCAACACCCACCCTGTCGTGAGCGCCTTCCACGGACCCCAGAAGTACACGAGACTGGCGACATACTCGGCCGCCAGCAGCGCCGCCGACCCCACCACAAACGACCGCACCAGCCGCCGATTCCACCAGTCCCACGCCAACATCAGCAGGACCAGCAACGCATTGCCGTAAAACGTCCAGAGGAACCACGGGATCACGGAATGCGGCTCTGTGGGGATCACGTACCCGGAAAATCGTGAGAACCCCGGATCGGCAAGCGAGACGGTAGCCAGAATCATCATTCTTTTGTGGGCAGCCGGGTTCTTCCTGAGCGTGAAGCCCCACGCCAACAGAACGAGAAAGCCACCAATATCGACGATATTCACCGAGATAAATGGCGGATCGTAAATCGGGCCGTGCAGATCTACCGCCTGCGACGCCATGGCCGCCCACGGTCCCATGACAGCCATGAGGCACGCCCATCCCGCCGCAAACAAGCCCAGCTTCCGGTGCCATGAGATGCGATCACGCAGCACCAGCAGCACCTGCGCCGTCAGCAGCAGCATCCACGTTGTGAACACCACCGCATGCACATGCACGACCTCTGGCGACGGGGGATTCTCACGCAGGTAGCGGGGAATATCCACGCCGAATCCGGCGATCATCCCCACCCAGAGGATGCCAAGCCACACGGCCGAGGCCGTTCGATCTTCCCGTGCGCTCCAGTTTCCGCCCACATGCCACACTGCTCTTGAGCTACTTATCGCTGATGCTGTTGCCACCCTGCCCCCCGAATTTCCCCTGACCGATGATTGGCCGACTCATCGCGTGTGTCAATCGAATTCTGCGGGCACCGCGCAGCCTGGGCCTTCTCAGGGTCCCAAGGTCGAACGGGAGTGCGAGAAAACAGAATCACCGCGGCTGCGTCTTATAGGTGTATATGCGGTACGCATTTCCTTGCGATGCCGTACCGCTCGCATCCTTAATTTGTCCCTAAATTTGTTCATACCAGCATCCAGGAGAAATCCCCGTGGCCAATGCCAAGACCGCAAAGTCGCCTCGAACCAGGAAATCGGTCCCAACGAAACAGGAGAATGCGATCGTGAGCGATCGCGCCACCATCAGCGCCGATGCCTTGAAGCGCTCTTTTCTCGATCATCTTTACTTCACCATGGGGAAGTATCCGGCTGTCGCCAATCAGCACGATCTTTACATGGCGCTCTCCCATGCGGTGCGCGATCGCATGATTGAGCGGTGGATCAATACGGTCCAGAGTTACCGGCAGAAGGACATTCGCGTCGTTTGTTACTTGTCCGCGGAGTTTCTGTTGGGGAAGCATCTTGCCAACAATCTGAACAAGCTCGACATCCTGGAACCGACCCGTCAAGCCATTTCTGAACTTGGAATCGACCTGCAGCGGTTGGTCGAAACTGAACCCGAACCTGGCCTGGGAAATGGCGGCCTGGGGCGATTGGCCGCCTGCTACATGGATTCTCTGGCCACGTTGAGCGTGCCCGCCATCGGCTATGGCATTCGCTATGAGTTCGGCATGTTCCAGCAGGTCATTGAAGACGGCTGGCAGGTCGAACGGACAGACAAATGGCTTCAGTTGGGCAATCCATGGGAGATCCCTTCCACCGACTCCCAAATGGACGTGAAATTTGGCGGGCACACTGAGGCGTATTCCGATCGCCAGGGCCGCTACCGCGTTCGTTGGGTTCCGGACTATGTCGTCCGCGGGCTGCCCTACGACACCCCTATCCTCGGATTTCGCAATAACATGGCCAACCGTCTGCGATTGTGGACAGCGCAAGCGACGGAGTCCTTCGACTTTACACGATTCAACGTTGGCGACTACTTCGGGGCTGTCGACAGGAAAGTCGAATCGGAAACTATCTCCAGCGTACTGTATCCCAATGATGAACAAACGCAAGGCAAACAGCTCCGCCTGGAACAGCAGTATTTTTTCGTCTCCTGCTCGCTGCAGGACATGATCCGTATCCACAAACTCCGCGGTCGCAGCCTGGAGGATTTCGACACGCAATGGGCCATCCAGATGAACGACACGCATCCTTCGATCGGCGTTGCCGAGCTGATGCGCCTGTTCGTCGATGTGTACGACATGGACTGGGAACCGGCCTGGGAGATCACCCGGAAGACCTTCGGGTTCACCAACCACACCCTTTTGAGCGAAGCACTGGAGCGCTGGCCGATATGGCTGTTTGGCAAACTGCTTCCACGACATCTGGAGATCGTCTACGAGATCAACCGCCGTTTTCTTGCGGACGTCCGCGCCGCCTATCCGAACGACGACGCCCGGGTCGCCCGAATGTCGTTGATTGACGAGAACGGAGAGCGCTACGTGCGCATGGCGCATTTGGCGGTTGTGGGCAGCAATGCCGTCAATGGCGTGTCGGAATTGCATACCCGTCTGCTGGAAGAGGAACTCTTCCACGATTTCTACCAGTTATGGCCGGAGCGCTTCAGCAACAAGACCAATGGAATCACTCCCCGGCGGTGGCTGCTGTTGAGCAATCCTCAGTTGTCCAGCCTGATCACGGAACATATCGGGTCCAAGTGGCCGACCGATTTGGAGGAGTTGCGAAAGCTGGAACCCTACGCCGACGACCCGCAGTTTCTCCGCCGCTGGAACGACACGCGGGAAGAGGTGAAGAGGGAACTTGCCTCGTATATTTTCGAGACAACCGGCATCGCGGTCGATCCGGCATCCATGTTCGATGTCCAGGTAAAACGAATTCACGAGTACAAGCGCCAGCACTTGAATGTCCTGCACATTCTCACCCTCTACAATCGCCTGCGCCGGGACCCAGGCCTTTCCATTCCTCCGCGCACTTTCATCTTTGGGGGCAAGGCCGCTCCCAGCTATCGCATGGCCAAGCTGACGATCAAGCTGGTCCATTCAGTCGCGGATGCGGTCAACAACGATCCAAGCGTTGAAGGCCGGCTGAAGATTGTTTTTCTGCCGGACTACAGCGTTTCCCTGGGGCAACGGATTTATCCCGCCGCCGACCTGTCCGAGCAGATTTCCACCGCGGGGAAGGAAGCCTCTGGAACAGGCTGCATGAAATTCGCAATGAATGGCGCCTTGACCATTGGCACCCTCGACGGCGCCAACATCGAGATCCGCGATGAGGTGGGAGCGGACAATTTCTTTCTCTTTGGGCTGACAGCGGAGCAGGTGGAACAGCTCAAGGCCAACGGATATACCCCGCGCCAGTACTATGAGAACGATCCCGAATTGCGCGAAGTCCTCGACCAGCTCGTTTCAGGTTCGCTTTCGCGCAACGACATGTCGCTCTTCCGTCCTCTCTTCGATTCCCTCCTCGATCGCGATGAGTACATGCTGCTGGCGGATTATCGCTCCTACATCGACTGTCAGGACCGCGTCGGTCAGGCCTTTCTGGATCGACAGCGATGGAACCGGATGTCTATAATGAACGTGGCCCGCATCGGAAAATTCTCCTCGGACCGCGCAATTCGCGAATACTGCACCGACATTTGGAAAACTGCATCTATTGAAGTACGCCCATTCCCACGATAGGGCAGTCGCGTCCCAGAGCGGCGGGAAGGGCGATTCTCTAGAGATTCATTTTTCGGCGGCTGCCGCGTTCAGCCGCCGTTTCATAAGGATGGCTCATGCAGCGATTTGTAAAGTTGGTGGCAATGGCGTTCCTTTTCCTTGGGCTGGAGCGCGCCTACGCAGTCCCAAGTTTTGCCCGACAGACGGGCCTTTCCTGCAATGTTTGTCACACCAACCCTCCGGAATTGACCGCCTTTGGGCGCAACTTCAAGCTGAAGGGCTATGTGCTGACGGACACGACCGCCAAGGACAAGGTGGGGAACTCGAAGGACCTGCTTCTCTCCAAGTACATTCCGCTGTCCGCCATGGTTATGCTTTCGGACACGGCGTATCAGGCAAATCAGCCCGCGACGCAGAACAACTCGGCAGGCTTTCCGCAACAGTTAAGCATCTTTTTGGCGGGCGCCTTTGCCTCCCACTTTGGGGCGCTGGCGCAGGTCACGTATACCCATCAGGACGACCACTTCGGCATGGACAATACCGACCTGCGCTACTCCAACCAGGGAGATCTCAACGGAAAACCCCTGTGGTACGGCATCACACTCAACAACAGTCCGACCGTGGAAGACGTATGGAACAGCACGCCAACGTGGGGCTATCCCTGGATATCCACCGGTTCCGGCGTCACCCCGATTGCGGCCCCAGTCATCGATGGCGCGCTGGCACAGGATGTTGCCGGGGTTGGCGGATACGGCATGTGGAACAACCATCTTTACGGCGATGTGACCCTCTATCGGTCCGAACATGAGGGCGGCCCGGTGCCCATCACTGGAACAGGCTACCCATACAACATCAACGGCGCGGCCCCTTATTGGCGTGGGGCCTGGCAGCAGACCTTCGGAGACAACTATCTCGAAGTGGGGACCTATGGAATCTATGCGGACACCTACCCCAATGCCGTTTCCGGCCCAACGAACAGATATGTCGATCCTTCGCTCGACTTTCAGTACGAGCGGCCATTCGGGGCCAATTTCCTGGATGCGCATGGAAGATACACGCATGAAGCATCCAGTCTGGCTGCGTCCCTTGCGGCAGGTACAGCGACGAAAAAATCGAACTACCTGAACGCATGGGAGCTGGACAGCACCTACCATTGGAACCGCTATAGGTACACCGCAACAGGGTCGCTGTTCTCCACGACAGGCAATGCAGATGCACTGTTGTATGCGCCAGCCCCCTTGACAGGCAGTAACAACGGCAACCCAGACACTTCGGGATACACAGCGCAGTTCGGCTATTGGCCCGTTCAGAACATCGACATCAGCGCAGCTTACACGGGATATCTCAAATTCAATGGCGCAAGCACCAACTATGATGGCGCTCATCGCAATGCGTCCGACAACAACACCCTCTATATGGCTTTGTGGGTCAATTTCTAGGAGACAGCATGGAGCAGCAGGAAGAAATCCAGAAAATTGTTTCCAATAAAGACGTCATCGTCATCGATCGCCGCTCCTTCTTTGGAGTTCTGCTTGGCATCGGCGGCGCGGGCATGGGAGCGCTGCTTGCAATTCCTGTCCTTCGCTACGTCTTATATCCTCTCTATGCAAAATCCAAGAGCACATGGTCTCCCATAGGCTCCATGGATGAGTTTTCCGATCTGTCGCAGCCGATACTGAAACACCTCATTCTCAAGCAAGTGGATGGGTGGCGAGAGGTCGATTCCTCCCTGACCGTCTATGTGACCAAGGGTGCGGATGGGGCGCTTACTGTGCTCTCCGACATCTGCCCTCACCTGGGGTGCGCCGTGGCCTGGCAGAAAGCCCAGGATGGGTTTTTCTGTCCCTGCCACGGGAGTGTTTTCAAGCCCGATGGAAAGCATGTCTCCGGCCCGGCGCCACGCGGCATGGACCCGCTTCCGCACAAAATTGTGGACGGAAAGCTCATGGTGAAGTTCGAGTATTTCCGCGAGAATGTTCCCAACCGTGAAGTGTTAAGCTAGGTGACCCCTTGGATGAACCAGTGAAGGCCGATGTCCCGCAGAAGAAGATGCCAGCACGCTTCTATAGCTGGTTCAACAAACGCACCGGCATACGCAATATCATGCGCGCTTCTTTGGATGAGCCCATCCATGGTGGCGCGCGCTGGGCCTATATATTCGGTTCCGGCCTGCTCTTCATCTTCATCTCTCAGGTGATTACGGGTCTGTGCCTGGCGCTCTACTATGTTCCCTCGGCGGAATCGGCGCACACCAGCGTGGCCTACATCACCAAAGAGGTGGCCGCCGGCGATTTTTTACGCAGCCTGCATTACTACGGCAGCAGCGCGATGATCGTCGTGCTGCTGCTGCACTTTCTACAGACCTTCATCTATGGGTCGTTCAAAGGCCGTCGCGAACTGCTCTGGATCTCCGGCGCGTTCCTGTCCTTCCTGGTCCTTGGCATGGGCTTCACCGGCTATCTGCTGCCCTGGGACCAGAGTTCCTACTTTGCCACAGCGGTAGGCACGAACATCGTCGGGGAAGTTCCTTTGATAGGGCAATGGCTTACAGACATGCTGCGCGGCGGCGACACGCTGGGAACGCTCACATTGTCGCGCTTTTACTTCGCCCATGTATTTCTCATTCCGGCAATGATCTTCCTGTTCATCGGCCTCCACATCGCGCTGTTCAGAAAAGCGGGCGCAGCCGGCCCAATCGACGAAGATCCCATCCATCCGCAACTGCCTCCGGAGAGTTTCTATCCTCGGCAGGTCATCATGGACATGGCGTTTGCGCTGCTCCTGATGGTTGGACTCGGATTCCTGGCCTACTTCCATCCTGTGCAGCTTGGCCCCATCGCCAATCCCGCCAATACTCAGTTCATTCCGCGGCCTGAATGGTATTACCTGCCGATGTTCGAATGGCTGAAGTTCTGGCCTGGCCGATTTGAGGCATTTGCCGTCATTGCGGTCCCAGGGTCCGTCGCTCTGCTGTTTTTTCTGGTGCCATTTTTAGATCGCAAGCTGGAACGTAGACCGTGGCGAAGGCCGATTCCGCTCCTGGCAGTCACTATCGTTTTAGTCGGAACGATCTTTCTCGGGATCAGGAGCCACCTGGACGATTTGCGCGACCCCACCGTAGCGTCCCAACTCGCATTCCAGGCCAAACAGGCGGAGGAATATACCAAGGCCCCATTCCATCCCGTCATGCAATCCGCGAACGGAAAGCCTCTCTCGTCCGGACCCGTCAACCCATTGATTGCCAAGGGGAAGGGGATCTTCGATTCCAAAGGATGTTCGGGATGTCACGGGAGTGATGCTGCGGGCACGGCCGCTGCTCCCAGCCTTGTCAAGATTACAGCTACATTTTCCTTGCCGCAGATTACGGCCCTGCTGCACCACCCCAATGCGAAGATGAGCGCGGGCGGTATGCCCGCGTTCGATTTTGCCGCTCCAGATATGACAGCCCTGTACGCCTATCTGAGTAGCTTGAATGGAGGCCCACCGGGTTCGTCCGCCGCAGGGCCAACGAGTACGGCGCCGCCCGCTGCGACCCCGACCACGCCTGCCGCCACGGCCCCGCCGCCTGCTGCGGCCGGCGTCGCGGCGGCCAACGGCAAACTGGTCCCCGCTACGAATGCTGCTGGGCCAGGATCGCCTTCCGCCGCCGCTGGAGAAAAAGTCTTTGAGGCGCATGCCTGTTTTGCCTGTCACGGACAAGCAGGCGTGGGGACGCCACGCGTGCCCCCGCTTGCGGGTTTAGTTGCAGGGCTGTCCGACCAGCAGCTAGCGAAACTTGTGGACCATCCCAACGCGAAGATGCGCGCCGGTGGCATGCCCCCATTTACCGGATCGCAGGCTGAGGAGAATTCTCTTATCGCGTATATCCACAGCCTCGCCCCAGCGAAACAAGCCACGGCCGCGCAAAAGCCTGCCGCAACCGCTGCGCCCGCGAAAAAGACGGCAACCGCTGCCGCTGCGCCCGCGCCTTCCGCCAAAGCGCCCGCGCAACCCGCCGCCGCCCCATCGACGCCAGCAGCCAAGGCATCCCCGATCGCCGAGGGCCGCGCTATTTTTGTGCAAAACGGCTGCTCCGCCTGTCATGGACAGCAGGGAACAGGGACCCATTTCGCGCCGTCGCTGGTGGGAATTACGCACAAATTCCCCGGGGAAAAATTGCCCTATCTCATCCATCACCCCACCAAGAAAATGCGCGACGGCGGCATGCCCACAGTCAACGTCCAGGGCGAGGACATGCAGCACCTTGTCGCGTATCTGGGGAGTCTGGGCGCGGCCCCTGCGGGGGGCGGTGTACCCGCGGCCAAAGCTGGCCCTGGCAATACTCCAGTTCAGCCCGCGCAGGCAGGAAGCGGTCCGAACCGAAGTGCCTCTGTAGGCGCTCAAACGGCAAGCGCGCCAAAGCCACTCACTCCATTGGAGCTGCGCGGCCAGCAGATCTTCCAGCACAACCGCTGCGAAACCTGCCATGGGATCGGTGGACTCACCGGCACCATCGCCGCGCCGCCTTTGGCCGGCACCGCGTCGCTGCTACCGGCCAGCGTGCTCGAAAATCTATTGCGGCATCACACCATTCGCATGCAGCAGGGAGGCATGCCGCTGACCAACATGAACCCCCCGGACATGAAGGCCTTGGTGGCCTTTATTCGCTCCATGCCGGCGACCGCGAATGCCAAATAGGCCGGGACCCATCGATCTGTTGCGTACGGACTCAGGGGCGAATGACAGGCGCGAGTTCCCGGAAAATTCTGCCCGGAAAATTCTGCCCGGAAAATGACGATGGATACTCGCAACACCGGCGCGCACGATCGTGAGCGCTACGTGAAGCACAGGTTCTACGTGGTTGGGACAGCCAGGTGGTCCAGGTTTCTCATGCGAGCAGCCTGAAGCAGCTACCACTGGTCCGGCAGCCAGTTGGGCAGTTGGCTTCTGCGAATCTGGGGCAGGTTGGTCAGCAACTGGGTGAGATACAGTTGCGGGTCCACGTCGTGGCGGCGGCAGGTGCCGGTCAGGCTGGCTAGGATGGCGGCTGTTCGTCCGCCACGCGGATTGCCCACAAACAGCGAGTTCTTGCGATCGAGCACGACGCGCTTCATCTCCCGTTCCGAGATGTAATGCCGCCTGCCGGATTATGCCGCGCGATTGGCGGCGCGTGCGGTCCTACCTGATTTGTGGCTTTCATGAGGCGGCATAATTCGTAGGGTCTCTTCAGGCTGGCAAGTATGCCAAGCAAGGAGCGATCACATGAACACAGCTATCTTGGAAGGTGGAACATGTCAAAAGCCGTTCGACGATCACGTTGAACTTTTCCTCCATCATCTTCG
>JAJYVR010000094.1 GCA_021791935.1 Acidobacteriota bacterium | reverse complement strand
CCCTCATCCCCCGATGCGCGCCCGTCAACTCGTCCTTCCAACCTCGGATCGTTTTCTCCATCGCCTACGCGGAGAGCCTGCCTGAGCGTTTTCAGTCTATCATTTATAGTTACAACTGTAGTACTAGGATGGAGGGAGCAAGCTCTTACCCCCGAACGTCAATACACTAAGCGAAAATGCTTTAGGTCGTCGCATCCCATCGCCAGCAGCAAGAAGAGCGCTACGCGAACGGCGTTCTGTCTTTTACCTTGCGCGCTGGGACCCCGGCATAAATCGACCAGGGCTCCAGGTCTTTGGTTGCGACAGACGCTAGGCCCAGAATTGCTCCATCCCCAAGATTGACTCCTGGCGAGACGCAGGCGCGCGCCGCGACCCAGGCATAGCGCCCAATTCGCATCGGAAAAGAAATCGCAGGAAATTTTGGATCGTTGATATCGTGGGTTGCGCCGCAAAGATACGCGCCTTGCGACACGATGGCATGGGAGGCCAGAAACATCGGCGCGGGATTGTAGAGTTCCGCTCCATCGGCCACCATCACCGTATCTTCGCAACGCAGGTTCCATGGCGCCCACACACGCGAGGCGGGATAGAAGCGGCAATGCGGCCCCAGCTTCGCGCCAAAACATCGTAGCAGCCATGCGCGCCACGCATGGGCGATGCGCGGAGACGGGCGATAGAGCACAATCCAAACGATGCTCCAAAGCTGCCGTTGCACGCGATTGCCAAACGTATATTGCGGCGACGTGTATGGGTCTACCCATTTGCGCGCCCCGCTGCTCGCAGTCTCCCGATCGGCAGCCGGTGCAGACGAAATGGCGGACGGGTTGGGATCCATAGGCAAGGGCCGCTACTGCATGTGTTGAAAGAATCGTACTAGCTCGCTGACATTTTGATCCAGATTATAGCGAGCTTCAAAGCAGGCCCGCGCCCGCCGCTGCATCGCTCGGCGGTCGTCGGCGGAAAGGGCCAGCCATCGTTGCAGCAATTCTTTCGTTCCTTCCAGCGTGTCCGGCGCCACCAGCCCGGCGCCATCCGAATGAATCTCCGGCCAGATGTTCACCTGGTCGGAAATCAACACCGGACGGCTGCAGCCCAAGGCCTCCGCCACGGCAATCCCAAAATTTTCCTGATGCGATGGCAGCACAAAGGTTTCGCTGGCGTGAAACGCACCCCACTTGGCATCGCCGACGATCAGACCGGGCCAGTGTACGCGACCGGACAGGTGCGCGGCTTTGACACGCGCTTCCAAACCGGCGCGCATCCCGGCATCCGGGCCGGCCATCACCAGATCGACATCGGGCGCGCCCGCGGCAATTGCGAGGAACGCATCGATCAGCAGATCGCATCCTTTTTTCGGATGAATCCGTCCCAGGTACAGGAAAAATCGCCGCCCGCGCGCACCAGGACATGCTTCACAGAAAGCCTCTATTTGCTGCCGCGGGTCGCCCGGGGGAGCCTCCGCGCCGTAGGGTACCACGGCTGCATTCCACGGCGGCATGTCGAAGCTTTGCGGCGCCAGGCGCTGCTCTGTGTCACACGTGAACAAAATCGAGCTGGCATCGCGCAGCACTCGACGCTCCGCCAGGTTCCAGTAAACCCACTTCTTGATGTGCTTCAACGGGTAGCGGCGCTTGAACCACGGGTCGAGCATTCCATGTGGAAACAGCACATACGGTTTGCGACCATGGATGGCGCGCCAGGTGCCGTAACTCTGGTACTGCCAGATGCCGTGGATCACGACGCCATCGAAGCGATCGATATTGGCGCGCAGCCAAGGGACCCACGCGCTGGAGTAGCCATAAGTACCCCGCCCCTGGCCCAACGCGTGAACGGGGAAGGCAATCTCGTGCAAAAACTCTTCCGACGCGTCGTCGAGGCACGCCACTTCGCCTTCCCAACCCAGGCGCGGACCGGCGGCCACAATGCAGCGCACCAGTTGCGCGGGTCCGCCGTATTCCGGATGGAGAGAACGGATCACATGCAGAATATGCATTCCGGCGGTCTCCCCTCGCTGAACGATTTGTTCATTGGACTTGCGGGCTGGGTTGTTTCCATGGTTGCTTGTGTTCGCTGGCTGCGGCAAATGCCCGCATCAATCCGTGGACATTGGCTTCAAAACTAAATTCCTGGATGCGCTCCAGACTGCGTTCGCCCATCTTACGACAAAGCGCTTCACCCGCCAGCACTCGCTCGAGCACGTCGGCAAGCGCGGTCACATTTCCCGCAGAAAACACCACGCCGTTGTCTCCATCCTCCACCAAATCCGGCTGACAACCGACCTGGTCGGAAACAACCATGGCCTTGCCGGCATTCATCGCCTCATTGACGACCAGCCCCCAAGGCTCATGAATGGAGGGAAGGACGAACACATCGCATAGGTCATAGTAGCGGGGCAGCTCCGACTGGTTGCGAAAGCCGACCATGCGAACGCACGCGCGATCTTCTGGATTTGCCGGGCGCAGCCGCGCTTCAATCCGCGACCGCTCCTCTCCCTCGCCGACGATCAGCAAATAGGGCAGCGGGCGCGATGCGCTTTCCGATCGCGATCTCGCCATCAGTTGCAGATAGGCCTCCACCAGGTCGATGCAGCGTTTCCTCGCCAGCAGTTTGGATGCAAACAACAGGACTGGCCTGTCCGCTTCGAAGCCAAGCTCCTGACGAAGCTGCTCCCTGGTGGCGGAGGCCGCATGGCACCGTTGCTGAAAGAATGCATTGTCCACCGCATACGGAATGGAAAAGACCGGAATGTCCTGGCCAAGATGGTGTCGCCAATACTCCGTGTTCCGCTGGCCGACACTGAGAACGCCAAAAGTAAAGCGCCGTAAGATTCGAAAAAAAACGTTCTTCACCGCCAGCTTCACCGGGCCGCGAGGACGATCGATCAGGGTCGAGTCGGTCCGCAGCAGCACAGGAATGCCCAACGCTTTCGCCGCCGCCATTGCGACCCAGGAATTCAGCGTCGCGTAGCCGTGGATCCAAAGCACGTCGAACCGGCCCCGCCGCAGCCGACGAAAGATACCGCGATTCAGTGGACGAAAAAATGACACGTCGTGGCTGTCGAGCATTCGCGGCAGGAACTCATGCCGATATCCGCCCAGCAGCGGTACATCCCACTCCACGGCAACACCAAAACCTCGATCGCGATAGCTGCGCGCCGAGAAGTCCGAGGTATAGAGGACCGTCAACTCCAACCCGGGTTGCTGCGCCAGAAGGCGTAGCAGGGGAGACTGGTACTGGATCGGATGACTGAGCAGATAGGCGACTCGCAGCATGGGTTCAAGCTCTCAACAGCTTACGAGAGAAACATGTCTTGGCCGACATGACGCTTATGGAAGCAGTGGAATCAAGTACAGCAATCCGATGGCGATCCCAATCCCGCCGCCTTTGATCGCGGCCTTCATCGCGTTCGTGGGGACCATGACGATATCGTCGTTTTGCAGGATCGGATCTGCTTGTTTTCCAGCCATGACCTTCGAAAGGTTGACGCGGATTTCGCGGCGGGTTGTGCCCGTGGTTCGAATGACACGCGTGTCCGAAGCTGCGGCCTGATACCCTATTCCGCCCGCCAACGTGACGGCTTGGATCAACGTCAGCGGAGTGTCCGGAGTGATCGGATACGCGCCGGAATGCAGCACCGCTCCAACCATATATACCACTCCGGTGCGCGGTACGATGACGCGGTCTCCTGGATACAGTGGGACATTCTGATTGATCGCGTTGGCCGGGTTGGAATTCAGGACCACCAGCAGCGGCTGATCGACGCCCTTGCGAAGAATGGAAATGCTATGACTCGCGTCCGGTTTCAATCCCCCGGCAGCCGACAGCGCATCGAACAGACTCATTGGGGCAAACGCCGGAATGGCCTTGGGATCGTTGACCTCTCCCATCACGCCGATGATGTCCACCATCGAGTCGGTCACGGAGATCAACACATCGGGACTGAGGATCATTCTGCCGTCAATCAGTTTCTGAGCGACCAATTTCTGCGCCTGCTCAACGGTCAGGCCGGCAACATGCGTGCTGCCGATCAGCGGCAGGTCCACATTGCCGTCGCCGGCAATACGCGCCGTTACCTTGTAGTCCGGCACACCGTAGACACTCACGCCAATGCCATCGCCGGGATGCAGGACGATGGGATTCCCCGGCAAGACTTCCGTGGGCGCTCGCCCGACCAAGCCTTTGTTTTCCGGATTGGGACTGTCGGCCCGTGTCGGGGCGGGTCCCTGGAACTGCGCATATCCGACCGCGACTGGGCACACCATCGCCAAGACGAAAAGCATAGAGAAAAAACTGCCGTCCAGCACGCGCGCGACACCCTGCCGAAAACGTCGCTCGACCTTCGTCGTCCATTTCCGGGCGAACATCAGGAATCCTCCCTGCGCCAGAAGAACGGCCATTTGCGCTTGCCCATCCCGTTAGCAGTAGCGCGGCCGTTGGAATAGGAATAGCGTTGATATCCGTAATACCCGTAGTAGCGTTGCGAGGCAGCATCGACAGCATTTATGACAGTGCCTCCCAGCCGAGTGCCGGCGCGCAGCATCAGATCGCGAGAACGGCGTACGGAATGTTTGCTGGCCCGTCCATAGCGCACAACCAGCAGCACCGCATCGGCGAACGGCGCCAGAATCAACCCGTCCGTAATCGTCAACACTGGCGGCGAGTCGATAATAATGTGCGTATACCGCTGCTTGCATTCCTCCAGGAGAGCGATCATCCGATTCGACGAGATCAACTCTGTGGGAAACGGCGGGATGGGTCCGCTGGGAAGCAGAAACAGGTTCGACACTTCCGGGATGGACTGGATCGATTCGTCCAGCGTGGTCGTCCCCGATAGCAACGTAGAGAGACCGACGCGGCTGGTAATTCCGAAGCGGCTGTGAATCGTCGGCCGACGAAGGTCGGCATCGATCAATAGCACCTTGGCCTCGCGAAACGCCAGCACCGCGGCTAGGTTGCTCGCAATGGTGCTCTTTCCTTCCGCCGGAGTGGAACTGGTGATCAGCACCGTCTGCGGAGGCTGCCCCACGCCCGACAACAACAACGATGTGCGCAGCGATCTGAAGGCTTCGGCGAACTGCGAGCTGGGCTGTCCAACAACGTCCACATTTTTTTGCGCTGCCGATCGCGTGTCTTCCGTGATGGTTCGCGGCAGAACTTTTCGCGCGCGAGGAATCACTGCCAGCGACGGCAATTCCGAAATCGTTTCGATATCGTGGACGCTGCGCAGACTGGTGTCCAGACTGTCGAAGAAGAACGCCAGTCCCACCCCGCCGAACAATCCAAACATCAGCCCGATCATCACCCGCGAACTGCGTCGCATTCCGCTGGGCAGCAGAGGCTTGCGAGCAAAATCGACCACATCGATTTCGCTCGATTCCAGGCCCGCTTCAATCCCGGCTTCTCGCAGCCGCCGCAGCAAACCGTCGTACAGCGTGCGGTTGGAATCGAACTCGCGTTGCAACAGCACGAACTGGATCATGTCGTCGCGCCTTTGGTAGTCCTTGGCCTCTTCGTCCTTCAGAACATTCAGGGTCATCGACTCATTGACGGAGGCGGCGCGGTACGCATTGTTCGACTCGGCAAGAACGCGCGTCTGCTCCTTGTCGATTGCCTTCTGGTTTTGCAACATCTCCGCCTTCAGTTGTTTGACGGCGGGGTAATTCGGCCCGAATTGAGAATTGAGTTGCGCGTACTGGGCCTCCAGCGTGGCCTGCCCGTTGCGCAGCGTAGCCAGTAACGTACCCGCCCCGGAGCCCATCATTGCTGGGCTGCCATCCAGCAGGTCCGGATCCATCGAAGTCAACATGCGGTAGCGCGCTTCCGCCACAATCCGCGCAATCTTCGCATCCGCCGCGGCTTTCGACAGGTCGTCCAGCGTGTCCAGGTTCAAGTTGTGCGCCTGGTCGCCGAAGCCGAGCACTCCCAGCTTTCTTTGCAGTTCAGCCAGCTTTTGTTGCTCTGTCTCCACAGATTGCTTCAGATCGTCCAGTTGCGTCGACAGCCACTGCGACACGCGTTGCGTCGCTGCGTAGCGCGTCTGGAAACTGCGTTCGATATAGTCGTTGATCAGCGTATTGACAACCCGCGCGGAAAGCTCTGGCGACAAGCTGGTGAAATTGATGGAAATCAGCTCGGTCTTCGGAATGCGGCCGATCGATAGCCCTCCCCGCAGAAATCCGATCATCCAATCCTGCACTGCGGGATCGTTCGGATCGACGTGCGTCACCGTCGCCTTGGGCCCCAGGAACACCGGATTGTCTTCCAGCTTCAGTTCTTTCGCCACTTTCAACAGCAAAGAATCGCTTTGCAGAATGGCGACTTCCGTTTCCAGGCGCGTCCCCAGGTCCTGCGGTCCAGATTCACCGACACCGATGCGGAACTCGTTCGAGGCGCCCGGACGAACCTGAATGGTCCCTCCTGAAATATAGGTTTTCGGGGTCGTAATCGCGCGCACAACGCCAAACACGGTGCCAATAAAGACGCAGGTCAAAACAATCCACTTCCGCTTGCGCAGCGTCAGAAGGTTTTCCGCCAATGCGTTCCCTTCCTCGTTTGTCACCCAGCCGCCGCCGGTCTGGAACGATCGAGGTTTGAATTCTTCTTGGGGCGCTGCGTTGGTTTCGGTTGGACTCATGCCAGGAAGGACCGCTCATTCATTCTTGCGCTAGATTATTGCACGGAGATGCCTTTGGGACCTCGAAGTTCGGACGGTACTCGCGAAATTGTACGGAGGCGCCTCTCTTGTTTCCAGGGTGGGACCAGCTTGACCCTTTCCGTGGCTTCCGATCCTCCACGCGCTTGGTCTGAAAATCGGGACTGCGCTCTGCCATATCCATCAAACATACAACAATCCGCCACCGATTTTGATCTCAGTGTCGTTTGACCCAGGACGTTTTGGCAAGGATTACCCTTGAGAATAGGTGCAAGCGGCGACGCGCGTCAATGCTGACTTGCTAACCTGTTACCCAGCAACGCGCCGGAAATGAATCCCCCGCAAAGAAGCAAAGAAAGCGTACAGGAGATACCGCACGAGGTATGGCAGGATCGGCCACGAGTTGGCCCGTTGAAATCGAGAGAGATGGGGACCTTTGCCGGCTTCAGGCAACCGCCCAGGCCTCGCGGCAAGTCGGGTTCTCCCCCCCATCCCACGCCGAAAACAGGGCGCTCGCGCTGGTATGATCGTCGAGTATTGGCGTCTGTTGCAAGCAGTCGCAAGGTAAAGGCCAGGAATGGACCTGGATCGTCCCATTGTCGTCGTCGGCTCCGGGTATGTGGGCCTGGTAGCGGCGCTGTGTTTTGCGGAAATGGGATACCGCGTGCTGTGCGTCGATAGCGATCCCGTAAAAATGGCCGCCTTGCAGGCCGGCCGCGCCACCATTCATGAGCAGTTTCTGCCCGAACTGCTGGCCCGCCATGGCAACCGCAACGTCATGTTTACCACCGAACTTGGAGCGGCCGCGCGGCAGGCCGAAATCGTCTTTATCGCCGTCGGCACGCCGCAGGCCCGCGGGGGCAAGGCAAACCTGTCCTATATCGAGTCTGCCGTCCAAGAGATCGCAAAAAATATCGACCACTACACCGTGGTCGTAGAAAAAAGCACGGTCCCGGTCTACACCAATGAGTGGATTGGCGGCCTGATCGAGCGTTGCCGCGTTCCGCGCGACCTGTTCGACGTCGTGTCCAATCCGGAATTTCTGCGCGAAGGCAGCGCGGCGGCGGACTTTCTTCACCCCGACCGCATTGTGATCGGATGCAACAACGACCGTTCCGCCGCCCTCATCGGCGAAGTCTATCAACCGCTGACCTCCGGCGCTTATTACCAGCGTCCCAACAAAATTCCCGGGCAATGCGTTTCCCTCCGACCGCCCATCCTGCTGCGGACCTCGCCTCAGAGCGCGGAGTTGATCAAGCACGCCTCCAACGCCTTTCTGGCGATGAAAGTCTCCTTCATCAACGCCATTGCGAACCTCTGCGAGATCGTCGGCGCCAATATTACCGAAGTCGGCCCCGGCATCGGCATGGACCAGCGCATCGGCACCCAGTTTCTGCATCCAGGCATCGGCTATGGCGGCTCCTGTTTCCCCAAGGACCTGACCGCCTTTCGCTCCATGGCGGCGGAATACGGCATCGACTTCAGCCTGCTGGGCGCCATTGAACGCATCAATGAATTGCAACCGCTGCGATTTCTGGAGAAGGTGCGCAACGCCCTCGGCGGCTTGGAAGGCAAACACCTGGCTGTCCTTGGATTGGCCTACAAAGGCGGCACCGACGACGTCCGCGAATCGCCCGCCATGCGCCTGGTGCAGTTGATCCTGGCCGAGGGGGCCACCATCGCCGCCTACGATCCCGCCGCCATGACTCGCGCGCAGGAGGTGCTGCCTCCCAGCCCCGCGTTGCGCTACGCCGCTGATGAGCTGGAGACCGCAATCGAAGCCGACGCCCTGCTGGTGCTCACCGACTGGCCGCAGTTCCTGGCGTTGGATCTCGAAGTTTTTTCGCGGACGCTGCGAAAACCCCTGCTGATCGACGGTCGCAACCTGTTCGCTCCGGAAGATGTCGTCCGTCAAGGACTGATGTATCTCAGCGTCGGGCGTCCCGCGGTTGGCGCCACCGAGTTCGAGGGCCAACCGGAACTTCCAGAATTCGCGCTGTCCGACGCAACCGCCCAGCGGAGTATCCCGACAGAGAAAACCGCCGCCCCATATCTGGTTCCCTCGGTGGCTCGCGGCAAGAAAAAAATGCGCGTCCTGCTGACGGGCGCGGCCGGCTTTCTCGGCTCGCACCTCACCGATCGCCTGCTGGCCGAGGGCCATTCCGTCGTCGGCGTCGACAACCTATGTACCGGGCATTTTCACAACCTTGCGCACCTTAGCCGCGACCCTCGCTTCGATCTGATCGAGCACGATATCTGCGAATTCTTCGATCCCGGCCCGGTCGATTACATCTTCAACTTTGCCTGCCCCGCCAGCCCGCCCCAATACATGCGCCTCGGCATTGAGACGCTGCGGGTCGGCTCGGAAGGCACCATCAACATTCTGGAACTGGCCCGCAAATATCGCGCCAAAGTGCTGCACGCTTCCACCTCCGAGTGCTACGGCACGCCGGAAGTCCATCCTCAGCCGGAAAGCTACTGGGGCCACGTCAACCCCGTCGGCCCGCGTTCCGTCTACGACGAGGCCAAACGCTTTGGCGAGGCCGCCGTCATGGCCTACCGCGCCCACTTCAACGTCGATGGCCACCTGGTCCGGATCTTCAACACCTATGGCCCGCGCATGCAGCCCGACGATGGCCGCGTCATTTCCAACTTCGTCATGCAGGCGCTGCGGGAAGAGGATGTCACCGTCTACGGAGACGGCTCCCACACCCGCAGCTTCTGCTACGTCACCGATCTGATCGAAGGCATCGTCCGCCTCTCGCGCATCGAGGAACCGCTGCCGGTCAATCTCGGCAATCCGGCGGAAAACACGGTGCTCGACTGCGCCCGCCGCGTCATCTCGCTCACCGGTTCCACCAGCCGAATTCGCTTCGAGCTGCTGCCCCAGGACGATCCTCCGCGCCGCCGCCCCGACATTGCCAAGGCCCGCCAACTGCTCGGCTGGGAACCGGTTGTTTCCCTCGACCAGGGCCTCAGCGAAACCATCGCCTACTTCCGCGCCCTCCCCGCCGACCTGATCGTCGCCGGCTAAACGACAAGCGCGGCCAATGTGAGCAAAATTGAACAGATTCTTGTTTTCCATTCGCGCGATACTTTAAACTGCATGTCGGGGAGCCGACAATGATGCCTTAAGTGTGTCTCGCTTCTACCCAACGAAGGTTTTGACGGTAGCGGCGGATTTCTACCTTGGATCCCTATTTTGAAGCGTCGCTGAATTCGCGTCAGGCTCCCATATGCTCTTCTTCGAAAGGAGGGGCCCATGGTGACGACTGAACCCGAAAACAGAGCATTCGACGTTGCCGCATTTCTTGCCAGCGCCGGTCTGGGACGCAAAATCGTCCAAGTGAAGCCCAAGCAACCCTTCTTCTCGCAGGGCAATCCCGCGGACTCCATTTTCTATCTGCAAAAAGGCAGCGCAAAACTTTCCGTCGTGTCGGCCAACGGGAAAGAAGCCACCATCACGCTGCTTTCCGCCGGAGACTTTATTGGGGAGGAAGCGATCGCCGCAGCGGCAGGGTTGCGGCTGGCCACAGCCAGGGCCGTTACCGCATGCGCGGCCCTCAAAATCGAGCGGGAGGAAATGATCCGGGTCATGCGCCAGGAGCATGCCTTCTCCGAGGTGTTCCTGGCGTTTCTGCTGGCCCGCAGCATGCGCATCCAGGCTGACCTGGTCGATCAGCTTTTCAACTCCAGTGAAAAGCGTTTGGCCAGAATTCTCCTCTTGATGGCGGAATTCGGCAAGCCGGGCGAGCCGGAAACGTTGATTCCGCCGATCACGCAGGAAGCCCTGGCGGAGATGATCGGCACCACCCGCTCCCGCGTCAGCTTCTTTATGAACCGCTTTCGCAAGCTCGGTTTTATTGAGTACAACGGCCGCATCCGCGTGCATAAGTCGCTGCTGAATGTGATTTTGCACGATGGCTTCTTCGAGCAGAATGCCGTCAGCGCTCCGCTGCTGCCTCCTCCAAACGGTCGATCGAAGGCGTCCAGGCGCAAAAACGCCAGAGTGAGCAAAATGGAACAGACTGCCGATTAGCGCGGTGGCATACTCGCCCCAGACCGCGTGTGGTCCTCTGCGAGGAGGTGCATCATGCCTACCGAGAATGCCAAGCTCCTGATCGTGGACGATACTGCTCTGGTTCGCGCCTTGTTGTCTGCCATCCTTGCCCGATCCGGATATACAGTCCGGTCGGCGGAAGATGGCTTCTCCGCGCTCGCAGCCATCCGGCGCCAGGTCCCGGACCTCATCCTCTCCGATCTCTACATGCCGGGCATGTCCGGCTTTGAATTGCTCTCCGTGGTCCGTCGCCGCTTTCCTGCTATCCCGTTGATCGCCATGAGCAGCGCATTTTCCGGCGCTAGCGTGCCGCCAGGCGTTGCCGCCGACGCCTTCTATGAAAAAGGGACCGCCGTGAGCTATTTATTGGACATGCTGGAAGCCCTGATCCACTCGGAACGGATGCCCGCGATCGAGCATTCCAGCGCCCCAGCGCCCATCTGGATTCCCGGAAACGGCCACAATCCGGCGGGCGGGCCCTGCGTGACGATCGCCTGCCCGGAGTGCCTGCGGACATTCCCTCAGTCTCTCAATGAAGACGCCCGCTCCATCCACGAAACAGACTGCGTTTTTTGCCGCGCCTTGATTCACTTCGCGATTGTCGAGTTGGCGGATTCGGCGCTCCCGCTGGAAAAGAAGCAACCCGCTGCTGGACGGCCTTGAGGCGTTGCGTTCTCCACGCGCCGTGTAGCGCGCTCGCGCGTTGCAAGCGGTGTCGATCCGCCGCCCGTGAGCAAAATTGACCAGACCGTGTCGGCCCTGCGGTGAGAGGATCGAATTTGCGGGGGTTTCAGAGTTCGGGCAGATCCCGAAGTCCCGTCGTACTGGATACACTGGCTTCGCTCAAGATGCCGAAGATCGCAACCCGGGCCATGAATTCGAGACATAGAGTGCATCGCAACCTATCGAGAAACATGCAATGCTAGCTGAACAACGGAATCTCGTCGCTGAACAAAATGGGCTGTCGGCCAGGCCGAGGGTCCTGCTGGTGGACGATACCGACTCCGTGCGCGTTAGCCTCCAATTGGTCCTGGAACATCACGAATTTGAAGTGGTCACGGCAACAAATGTGAAGGACGCCCTGCACCTGATCGCCACCCAGGGCTTCGATGTGCTGCTGAGCGACCTGCACATGCCCGGCGCAGGCGATGGACTGACGGTCGTGAGCGCCATGCGCCACTACAACCCGCGCGCGGTGACGGTCATCTTCAGCGGTTATCCGGAGATGAAGGAGGCCGCGGCGGCGATCCTGATGCAGGCCGATGAAATCCTGGTCAAGCCTTTGGATCCAAGGACGCTGGTGGAGACAATACGAGAACGGTTGAAGCGAGGGGTGAAGTCTGTGCGACCTATAGAAAAAGTGTCGGACATCCTGGAACGGGAG
>JAJYVR010000093.1 GCA_021791935.1 Acidobacteriota bacterium | reverse complement strand
GATTTCTTGCCTCTCGAATCCAGTGAAATCAACCGCGCAACCCAAGCCGATGCCGCTGCTGGGAATTTTGCAAGAGACTCAAGGGGTTATTCTGACTGGAGGCGCATCTGGAGGCAGGAATGGTCGCTGGCTACACTGTCGGCTGGGCCCGCGGCAGAATATACATAGACCGTGCGCTGGCGACTTGCGGATACGGGAGATAGAGAAATGCTCGCAACTCAATTGAAAGAAGTGCTCAAGGCAACAGCGCAGGTGCAGCGGGCATCCGTCCAGGGTATGTCTGAAAAGCTGGCCTCGGTCCGCGCCCTGAGTCGCGATTTTGCTTCGGCACATTCCTCGGTCCCCTCTGCGATGCGAGGCATTCTCGGGGCGTCCGTCCTGTTGTTGCTGAGGTTTGCGGTCCTGACGCCGACGGCTTCAGCGGCGGTGTTGCAGTCGAATGCGGGCGCGGTGCCGCAGTCATCCGAGGTGGCCACGCCGTCTCCCGTTTTCAGCGAGCCGCTGCATCCGGCGCTGCAACAAGTCGGATACAGCGTCGGCCAAATCCGCATTGACCGTTGGAAGTTGTCCAAGAGTTGGAAAGCTCAGTTGCAAAGCGATGCCGACTCCATCGCGCAGGATCTTGCCCATGCATTGCCGGCACTTTTCCAGCAGGCGCAGGCGTCGCCGACGGCGTTGGACGCGCAACTGCGCGTGATGCAGAATGTGGACGCGCTGTATGACGTGTTGGTCCGCCTGACCATGGCGGCAGACCTGACCGGGAAGAAATCCGACGCGGCGCTACTCGACAGCTCTCTGGATCGCCTGGAAGCTGCCCGAAAGACGGCGAGCGGGCAACTGCTTAGCGCTGCTGCTCTTCAGAACCGGCAATTGATCCAGTTGCAGGCGCGAGTGGAAGCCAACCCTGCCCATGAGGGCGTTTCTGGCGCCCATCCGAGAACCATCGTGGTCGACAACGAGGTCCGGCGTGGAACCCGGCGCCGCCCAGCGCATCACAAAAAAGCAGCGGCTTCGACGACCGGCACGAAATCTGGATCGGGCGCGTCGCAACCGGCTGCGGGTAAGCCGTCTCCACAGAACTAGTCATCATGGAGTGACCGGCCCAATGCGCTGGTCACTCCATGATGACTAGTGGCGGAAATGTCTCATTCCGGTGAAAACCATGGCGGTATTCAGTCGGTCCGCGGCGGCAATCACTTCCGCGTCGCGCACCGAGCCACCCGGCTGGATGACTGCTGTAGCTCCCGCTCCGACGACAACTTCCAACCCGTCAGGAAAAGGGAAGAAGGCGTCGGAAGCCGCCACGCAGCCGTTCAGCGGCAAAACGGCTTTCATGGCGCCAAATTTCGCTGCGTCCACGCGGCTCATCTGGCCGGCGCCAATGCCCAGCGTCTGACCGTTGCGCGCATAGACGATGGCGTTCGATTTGACGTGTTTGCACACTCGCCAGGCAAACAGCAGAGCGGCAATTTCTTCCGTGGTCGGCGCACGTTTGGTGACAACTTTCAATTCGTCGGGCTGGACGTGGCCACGGTCCGCATCCTGCAGCAACATGCCGCCTGAAATGGACTTCATCGCCGGTGCGGTCGCCGCCGGTTTCACCTCCACCAGTCGCAGGTTCTTTTTGGCGGAAAGAATCTCTTTCGCCTTGGAACTGAACGCCGGCGCGACAATGGCCTCCACAAACAACTTGACGATCTCAGCCGCGACGTCGCCGTCCACTTCTCGATTGATTCCAATCACTGCGCCAAAGGCGGATACGGGATCGCACGCCAGCGCCTTTTCGTAGGCTTCCACGATGGTTGCGGCGGTGGCGGCTCCGCAGGGGTTGGTGTGTTTGATGATGGCGACGGCCGGCTCGTCGAACTCCTGCGCCAGCTCCCAGCAGGCATCCAGATCGACCAGATTGTTATAGCTCAACTCCTTGCCCTGCAGTTGGCGCAGCCCGGCAATGCCGGTGCCGCTGCCGTTGCTGTACAAGGCGGCGCGCTGGTGAGGATTCTCGCCATAGCGCAGCGGCATGGCCTGTGTATACGCCAAACGCAGCGTGGCGGGGAGCGGTTCTTCGCCGGCCTTTGGCAACGCTACGGGGGACGTTGCGGGGGGGGGATCCGCGGGCAGTGTTTCCAGCGCGTTGGCAATCGCCAGATCGTAGGCGGCGGTCAGCGCAAAAGCCTTCTGCGCCAGCCGCCAGCGTGTCGCTCGACTCAGTTTACCCTGGTTCGCCTGCAGTTCTTCCGTCAGCCCCGCATAGTCCGCGGTTGAGGTGACGACGGCCACATCCTCAAAGTTTTTTGCCGCCGAGCGAACCATCGACGGCCCTCCGATGTCGATGTTCTCAATGACCTCGGCGAAATGGACGCCGGGCTTGTGCAGGGTAGCTTCAAAGGCATACAGATTCACCACCACCATATCGATCGGCTGAATGTCATGCTCCGCCACTGCCTTTTGATGTTCCGCGTTGGAGCGGACATGGAGGATGCCGCCGTGTACTTTTGGGTGCAGGGTTTTGACGCGGCCATCCAGCATCTCCGGAAATCCCGTCAACTCGGAAATATCCAGCACCGTCAGACCGGCTTCGCGCAGCGTGCGTGCTGTTCCGCCCGTGGACACAAGCTCTGCGCCATGCTTGGCTACAACGCGCGCAAATTCGACGATCCCCGACTTATCTGTGACACTCAACAACACTCGCCGAATAGGCTTCATGGACCTGAATATCCTCAATGGAATGGAATGGGGTGAACATCCAGTTTAATCCATGCCTGCCAGCCAATTTTTGCATCGGCAAACTTGCGAAGCCAGCCGACGGGCCCAACCCACGGGCGGAAATGGTCATTTGTATTCTGCCCTCCTGCTCGGTAGCCTGTAAGACATGTCAGCATTGTTGTAAAAGCGTTGTCGCGTAAACCGGGGAGTTCGATCTGATCGACCATAACGACAGAGGGGTTCGTGGCGCGGAGATTCTGCCGCCTGCGTCGCAGGAGATAGACCGCAGTCGCAACGCGGTCCAGGACGGTCCATCGGACTACGACCTGCGATCGGGATACTACACGCAGGCGCCGCCTCCATCGCGCATTCACTCACGGATTCTGGCGGGTTGGGCCTACGCCCCTGCCACCTACATTCTGATCGGCATCAGTTGCGCCGTGTATCTGGCGATGGTCCTGAGCGGAATTTCCTGGTGGGACCCGACGGCGGAGCAAATCCTGCATTGGGGCGCCAATCGCGGCGTCAATGAAATCTTCTATGGACAGTGGTGGCGACTGGTAACGGCCACCTTCGTTCACGTCGGCATCATCCACATTGGCACCAACATGTGGTGTCTGTGGAACCTGGGGTTGTTGGGCGAGCCGTTGCTGGGACCATTCGGCATCTTCGCCGTGTACATTCTGACCGGTGTCGCGGGAAACCTGCTCAGTACCGCGGTGAACCCGGGCATCGTTGGCGCAGGGGCCTCCGGCGCGGTCTTCGGCATTGCCGGGGTCCTGATCCTGCTGCTGAATTCGCCGCACTTGCCGTTTCCTCGCGCGGAGTTGCGCCGCCTGCGACGCAGCGTCATTTATTTTGCGGCCATCAATCTTGTCATTGGCGCGTCCACGCTGCTCTATTCCGGAGGTATCAAGATCGACAACATGGCCCACCTCGGAGGATTTCTCTCCGGCATGGCCATGGGCGTGCCGCTGGCGCCGTTGCTGGGCACCGGGAGAGGGCCCTATTTTAAGCGGCAGAAGATTGTCTTTTCCGTTGTGGCTCTTGTTCTGTTGCTGTTTGCCAACTGGGTGGTTCACTTCAGAAAAATGTAGTTCTGGAATCGAAGGACCGCTGGACCGCCGGCTTGTGAGCGTCCTCCCCATTGCCGCGCCAAGGCCGTACGTGCGTGGAACTGCCGCCGTCACGCGCAAACACAAGGGCCGAATTAATTCTTTTCGGCCCCGGCAAATTTCTTCACCATGGCCAGCAACAGTCTTCGATCGCTTTCGTTCAGGTTGGCGGAATAGCGCCGAATCTGCGTCAGAAAGCGCAGTTCGTCCTCGCTGAATCGTTGCGAGGGCATCTCATAGCTCAACGCATTTTCGGCGAAAAAATGCGCCATGGGAACGTCCAAAGCGCTGGCAATTTTGTGCAGCGTGTCCAGCGACGGCACGGTATGCCCATTCTCTACGCGCGACAGATAACAGCGGAGAAGTCCGGTTCGTTTTTCAATGTCTCCTTGCGACATCCCCTTCTGCAAACGGACGCCGCGAATCGTTGTGCCGATATTCAGTGCTTCCATGGTGGCCTCGTATGTGAGCGATTGAAATGAAAACCTTTCACCAAGCAGCCACGCCGGATGGACGTGGTTGGAAACTGGAAATCTGTTGACTATGTAGTTAACATGCCGCCCCCTAAAGAAGCAAGTAAAATTTTGAGCGAGAACCTCCGAAGAAACTGGCATGTGTAGATTGTGCGATGCCGCCCCAAAGGGGATTGATTGCGGGAGATGTTCGCAATTGGCCTGCTTTGCGTAAAACTCGATAGTCTATTGAGAGAGAAGGACAGATTGCGTCGACCATTTTTGTTCCCGGCGATTTGTAACTTTGGCAACTACCTTGGCTCGGTCGAATCTAACTAGTTTGATAACCATGAAGATTCCTCAACGAAGAAACTTACTGGGCGCGATGCTGACCATCCTGCTGCTCGCCGCTGCGGCGGATGCGCAGGTCGGCGGTGCCCTGCGGCCGTTGGCCCTCAACACATCGGCGAATTCCGTATACGGAAGCGTAAGTTCCGGGCCGCCAGTCGCGACTGTTCTGCGGTTATCGCTCGACGATGCCATCCGCCGCGGATTGCAATCGAATCTACAGACCACGCTTGCCAGACAGGACCGGCAAATTGTTTCCGGCGAACGGCTGGAAGCGATCAATTTCCTGATGCCGAATGTAACCTGGGAGGCCGAGCGTCAGCGGCTTCAGATCGATCTTGCGACCGAGGGCTTCAACTCGAAATTGATCCATAGTTTTCCGCCTGGATTGATTCCACCCCAGGACCTAAACAGTATCCCGCCTGTGGTGACCGTGAACGCAGTCGTCGCGCAGGCCAACCTGGACCAATCGCTGTTCGATCTGCGCTCGTTTGAACTGTACCGCGCGGCCAAAGAAGAGATCAGCGCTGTCGATTTCAGCTATCAGGTGGCTCGCGGACTGGTGATCCAGACCGTGGCCGACTCCTATCTGCAGGCGCTGGCCGCGGCGGCCAACCTCGCCAATGCCCAGGGCCTGCTGGCCACCAATGCGGAAATTCTGCGTCAGACGACCCTCAAGCACCAAGCCGGGGTCGTCGCCAAACTGGATGAACTGCGCGCACGGGTTGAATATCGGCAACAGCAGCAAGTAGTCATCGCGCAGAAAAATGCATTTGAGAAGGCCAAGATCGAACTGAATCGAGAAATTGGCCTGCCCGCCGATCAGCCGATTCAGTTGACCGACAGCACGCCCTACGCCACGCTAGCGACCATGCCGCTCGAGGAAGCATTGCAACTGGCCTATGCCAATCGGCAGGAATATCTGTACCTGAAGGCGAAGCTCCGCTCCGCGCAATACCAGGGCCGCGCCGCCCGTTACGAGCGGCTGCCGACGCTGACGTTCAAGAGCAATTATGGGGTCACCGGAACGGTTGGGAGCATCTACCACGGGACGTTTCTGGCGCAGGGGACCCTGAGCATCCCGCTGTTTAAAGAAGCGGAATTTCGCGGCGATCGAGACGTTGCCGACGCAGCCGCCAGCAATGCAATGTCGCAGCTTGCCAACTTCCGTCAGCAGATTGAGGCGGAGATTCGAGACAACATGCTCGATGTCGCCGCCGCCCGGCAATTGGTGGATGTGGCCCGCAGCAATGTCGATTTGAGCAATGCCACGCTGAACGATGCAACCGACCGCTTTCGCAACGGTATCGATGACGATCTCCCCGTCGTGGAGGCGCAATCTGCCCTGGCCGCTGCGGAGGCACAGCTTGTGAACAGCCTGTATCAATACAACGTTGCAAAAATTGCGTTGGCGCGAAGCCTCGGCATCGTTGACAGGGAGTATCGCCAGTATCTCGGCGGCGCATCCAATGCAATACGGTCGAATGTTCGCCAGCCAGGCGATCGGACGACCAGGGCTGCAATTCGCTGATTCGCGGCGGGCGCGGACAGTTCAAAGGACCACGACATTCGTACCACCGGATTTACGTTGAAAGGAATTGCCTGATGACCCACTCCCATTCCGACGCGCTGGTGCTCTTCGGCGTAACTGGCGATCTTGCCCATAAAATGACCTTCCCGGCGCTGTATGCGATGGTGAAACGAGGGAACCTCAATGTTCCCGTGATCGGCGTCGCATTCCCCAAGTGGGGCCTCGATCGGCTGCACAAACGGGTGACAGATAGCATCCGGCGGTCTTCCGGAGGCATCGACAATCAGCGCGCACTGGATCGTCTTCTGTCTCTCATCCAGTATGTCAGCGGAGATTACAACGACCCGGCCACCTTCGCGGCGATCAAGGCCGCATTGGGGAAGGCCCGCCGCCCTGCGTACTACCTCGCGATTCCGCCCGCGCTTTTCGGAACGGTGATCATGGGACTGGGCGCGGCGAAATTGGCCGGTCATGGGCGCGTCATTGTCGAAAAGCCCTTCGGGCGCGACCTTTCCTCGGCGCGGGAGTTGAACCGCATCGCGCGCTCGGTATTCCCGGAAGACTCCATTTTTCGAATCGACCACTTCCTCGGAAAAGAGGCGATCATGAACATCCTCTATTTCCGTTTTGCCAATTCGTTTTTGGAGCCGATCTGGAACCGCAACTACGTGGCCAGCGTCCAGATCACGCTGGCTGAGAATTTTGGCGTGAAGGACCGCGGCGCGTTTTACGAGACCGCCGGCTGCCTGCGCGATGTCATCCAGAACCACCTGTTCCAGATTGCCGCGCTGCTGGCCATGGAAGCGCCCTCCAGTCGGGACTATGGGGCCGTACAGAACGAGAAAGCCAAGGTGTTTAAGGCCATGCGCCCTCTTAAGTCCGACGACGTGGTGCGAGGGCAGTATGTCGGCTACCGCATGGAGCCTGGCGTGGCGAAGAATTCCGACGTCGAGACCTTCTGCGCCTTGCGGCTATTGGTCGACTCCTGGCGTTGGGAGGGTGTGCCGTGGTACCTGCGGTCCGGCAAATATCTGGCCGACAATGCGACCGAGATTCTGGTGGAATTGAAGCCGCCGCCGCAGAAGCTGTTCGCCGACTCGGAGTCCTCCACCGAACGGGCCAACTATCTGCGCTTCCGGCTCTCCCCCCACTCGGCGATCGCCCTGGCAGCTCGCGTCAAGTTAGCGGGAGAGGAATTTACCGGGGAGCCGCGTGAACTGTATCTGTCCGAGGAACAGGTGGGCGCGGAATCTCCGTATGAACGCCTCTTAGGCGACGCCATGAAGGGCGATGGAGCGCTCTTCACTCGCGAAGATTCAGTGGAAGCTGCATGGGCGGTCGTCGAACCAGTCCTCAAAAAGCATCACCGGGCCATACCGTACAAGCGCGGTAGCTGGGGACCGAAAGCAGCCGACACCCTTATCGCCAAGGATGGCGGCTGGCACAATCCCCAGGCCAACGAAGCACCCGAAGGATGATCCTGCCGTATTTGGGGTCATCTGAGTTGTTCCAGTCAAGTAAGAGATGGGCTTGTTTGCCGTCCTTGGTTTTGCTCCGCGGACAGTGTCCTGGTGATTTCACTCATGAGGGCCAGAGTATTGCCATCAGGATCCTTCAGGAAGGACATCCAAAGATCATGGCTCTTCATTCTGGCAACCAGATGCGGTTCCTGCACGGAAGACACGCCTCGATTTTTCAACGTGGAATGCCCATCACTCTCGGCAACCTTGCCGCAGTTGAGCAGGTTCGCCCTCCAACGATGACGCGAATAGTGAATGCTCTAGAAGAGCAGGGCCTCGTCGTCAAGAAAAAAATGCAGACGACGGCCGTAGCACTCGTCTTTCAGCAACGACCGCCGGAAAGAAACTTCTGATCGAGGGCCGCAACCGGCGGGTTCGTTCGTTGGCTCGTCAGATCGACGCTCTTAGCAATACCGAACAGTCGATTCTTCGAGAAGCCTCTCGGATACTTGCTACAGTTGTGCGCGCTATCTGACGCGACCGGGAGTTCATAAACCAAAGGTTGCAACAACTCACAGCCAATCCAAACAACGTATGGAGCGGTATGGAGCGGATTTCCTATTCCTAGGCCCATCCTGGATTCGACGATGAGCGGTTCGCGCCGGCGACCTTCGGTCGGGATCGCAGAATCATGCGGCGAATTGACGGCTCGAAATCCTATAACGCGTTCATGTTTTGCAGGAATTCTGCATTGTTGCGCGCTTTGCCCAGCTTATCGACCAGCAGTTCCATCGCCTCGACCGGCGACAGAGGGTTCAGCACCTTGCGAACCAGCCAGGTGCGCTGCAATTCATCCTTGGGGATCAGCAGTTCTTCCTTGCGCGTGCCGGAGCGTTGAATGTCGATGGCCGGGAAGACGCGCTTGTCGACCAGCTTGCGATCGAGAATGACTTCCATGTTGCCGGTGCCCTTGAACTCTTCAAAGATCACTTCATCCATGCGGGAGCCGGTATCGACAAGAGCGGTGGCAATGATGGTGAGCGAGCCGCCTTCTTCAATATTGCGGGCTGCGCCGAAGAAACGCTTCGGACGCTGCAACGCGTTGGAGTCCACGCCGCCGGAAAGTACCTTGCCGGAGGGCGGGACGATGGTATTGTAGGCGCGGGCCAGGCGGGTGATGGAGTCGAGCAGGATGACCACGTCGCGCTTGTGCTCGACCAGGCGCTTGGCTTTCTCGATGACCATTTCGGCCACTTGCACGTGGCGGACCGCAGGCTCATCGAAAGTGGAGCTGATGACTTCACCCTTGACGGACCGTTGCATGTCGGTGACTTCTTCCGGGCGCTCGTCGATCAGCAGCACAATCAGCACAACTTCAGGATGGTTGGTGGTGATGGAGTTGGCGATCGACTGCAAGAGCATGGTTTTGCCGGTACGCGGCGGAGCGACGATGAGACCGCGCTGGCCTTTGCCGACCGGCGTCAACAGGTCCATGACGCGGCCACTGATGCTTTCCTTTACCGTCTCCATCTTGATGCGTTCCTGCGCATAGAGCGGCGTCAGGTTGTCGAACAGTATCTTGTTGCGGGTCTCTTCCGGCGATTCGAAATTGATGGCTTCGATCTTGACCAGAGCGAAATATTTTTCGCCTTCATGGGGCGGACGCACGTTGCCGCTGATGGTGTCGCCGGTCTTCAGATCGAATTTGCGAATCTGCGACGGAGAGACGTATATGTCGTCGGGGCCGGGGAGGTAGTTGTAATCCGGCGAGCGAAGAAAGCCGTAGCCGTCGGGCAGGATTTCAAGGACGCCTTCGGCGAAGATGTGGCCTTCTTTTTCGCTCTGCGCCTGCAGGATCTTAAAGATCAGGTCCTGCTTGCGCAGTCCGCTGGCCCCAGGTATTTCAAGGGAACGCGCGATGCGCGTCAGTTCGGTTATATTTTTTTCTTTTAGTTCAGCGATCGTCATAGATGTTTTCGGGTGGATTTTCGGATAGTGTTGTTTGCGGAATGCACTGGGAAGCGCTACGGATAGGAGGTTGTACGGTCAAGGGAAAATTGAACGGGGAGCGGGCCGTGGGGGAACGGCACGCAGCTTACGCTGCGCGACGTTCCTGCTTACGAACCTGCTCGACGGGGACAGCGGTTTCGCCCAGCGGATTTGAGTGATGAAAGCGAATCAATACATCGTTCATCGTGTCCTGCAGACGGGTGGTGGGCTTGTGCAACTTGCGGGCCGCTTTAGATGCGAGCTGACACAGCTCGTAGCGATTTCGGACGTAAGTCAAAGCGCCAAATATTAATTGGGAGCGCATAGTTCTTCAGTACCTCTCTTCTTTTAGATTAAGTAATGGCCGTCAGAACCTTCTACTTTGGGGTATGAGAAGTGTTGCGCCGGTCCAGCCAGCGATACTACCAAGTTAGACGCACGAAACACATATGTCGATTGATGAAAAATCCGGAAACTTAGTCGAATTTCGTTTGATGAGATCCACAACCGACTTCTTACCAGAGGTTTGCTGTAGGCGTTCGTTCTTGCGGATACTGGCAGCTCACGAAGCGATCATTGTTGCCGACTCACTACCGCTTCCTGTCAGGACTGGTCACGCCGCTTGGCGGCTCCTATCTTGGAAGTCCTTGACTGGACGGGATTTTCGATGGGGTTACGCACGTATCCTAGCGACGGTGCCCACCGGTGGATCTCGGCAACACCTTAGGATAGCTGCCTGAGGAATCGCCAGTCAACATAAATTTATCGCCTCTTTACACAATTCAAACGAATCCACCCCCGCGGGGGTGGATTCGCCGCCGCCTGCCATCTCCCAGTGCGGCTGGGTTGAACCTCAAAATGAACAAGACAAGGTACTTATGACCAATAGCTGCGATCCAGCGTGCGATATTGGATGGCTTCCGCCAGGTGCTTCACCGCCAAATCGGCCTCGCCTTCAATATCGGCAATGGTGCGTGCCACTTTCAGGATGCGGTCATGCGCCCGGGCGGTGAGTCCCTGCTGCTGCATGGCCCGCTCCAGCAGGCGCTCGGCATCGGCAGCCAGTCCACAATAGGTTCGAATCTGGCGTGTGCTCATCTGGGCGTTGCAGAAGATACGCTCTTTTGCGCCGGCGAACCGGGTAGCCTGGCGCTCGCGGGCTGCCAGTACCCGGGCGCGAATTTCAGCCGAGCCCTCGGCGGCGGAGCCACCGCGCAGCTCCTTATATTGGACAGCGGGAACTTCAATGTGGATGTCGATGCGGTCGAGCAGCGGCCCGGAAACCTTGGATACGTAGCGCTGGATCATCGGCGGCGTACACATACATTGCCGGGATTTGTCGTTGAAATATCCGCACGGGCAGGGATTCATGGCCGCCGCCAGCATGAACCGCGCCGGAAAGCTGAGCGACATGGAAGCCCGCGCAATGGTGACCTGTCCGTCTTCCAGCGGCTGGCGCAGCACTTCCAGCACATTGCGCGGAAACTCCGGCAGCTCGTCCAAGAAGAGCAGGCCATTGTGGGCCAGCGACACTTCGCCGGGACGCGGAATGGCGCCGCCGCCGATCAAACCGGCGTCGGAAACCGTGTGATGCGGCGAACGAAAGGGCCGCTGCGTCACCAGGCCGGTTTCAGAATTCAAGACGCCGGCGACGGAGTGGATTTTGGTGGTCTCCAGCGCCTCTTCAAAATTCAGCGGGGCCAGAATTCCTGGGAGGCGTTTGGCCAGCATGGTTTTGCCCGATCCTGGAGGGCCGATCATCAAAATATTGTGACCGCCCGCCGCGGCAACTTCCAGGGCGCGCTTGGCGGTTTGCTGGCCACGCACGTCGCTGAAATCCAAAGAAAAATGCTGCATCTCGCCGAGCAGTTCGCGCGTGGCCACGCGAATCGGCTGCGCCTGGATGCCGCCGTTGGCGGCCGAGTTCAGCAGCTCGCGCACCTCCAGCAGCGTGTTCACGCCGTAGACGTCGACGTCTTCGACCACCGCCGCTTCGCGAGCGTTCGCTGCCGGGATCAACAGATTCTTGATGCCGCGTTCGCGCGCGGCAATGGCGATGGGCAGCATCCCCTGCACGGGCCGCAGGCTACCGTCCAGGCCGAGTTCGCCAACCAGAAGGAAATTGCTGAGGTCGCGCAGTTGCAGGCTGCCATATGCGCCAAGAATGCCGATGGCCATGGGAAGGTCGAAGCCGGAGCCTTCTTTCTTCATGTCGGCGGGCGCCAGGTTGATGGTGATCTGCGTGGGCGGAACATCGAAGCCGGAATTTTTGATGGCGGCACGGACGCGGTCGCGGCTTTCGCGCACGGCGGCATCGGGCAGGCCGACGGTATGGAAGTGGTCTTCCATCGTCTTGATGCCGGAAAAATCCACTTCCACATCGATGATGTTGGCGTGAATGCCGTACACTGCGGCGCTGAAGGCTTTGAAAAGCATCGTGGGGGAATTCTGTCATCGATAGTACTACTGTGGAGAAGATTGTGAATGCGCGTCGTGTGGCGGCAGGTTACCGCCAAATCGACCGAAGCTGGCGGCGGAAGGCGTATCATCGGCCAACGCAGCGCCTCTGCCGGTATGCTGAGAGTGCTGCGTGTGAGCTTCCAGCGCGATGACGAGTCTCTTCGATCTATTCGAAATTGGGATTGGACCCTCTAGGTGTGTGTCGGGCATAGCGTTTTGCCAAGACCGATTCAGCGATTTGCAGGGCTGGTGTTCGATCTGGGGGGCGCAGGCCGTAATCCCGTTGGTAG
>JAJYVR010000092.1 GCA_021791935.1 Acidobacteriota bacterium | reverse complement strand
TATCGGCCCTGGCACGGCGACGTACGCCGGCAAAGTTGATGGTGCTGGCGACCTACAGCTCCCATTGCACATCCGCGGAACATCCCCTGAAAGCGCTGAAGCAAGACCTGGTACTGAAGTTTGACGTATCGGGGCAGACGCACCTGTTGCGGTCCGTTCAGATCGGTCCAAGGACGACTTCCGTGTTGGATAGGAACGCTAGCAATAGCGAGTACAGATCGGCAGAACTTGCAGCGCACCACCGCCAGTAGATCCGCCTGGACGGGTGCGGCAATCAGCCACAAAAACGCGAGAACTGCGCAGGGGGAGGGCACATCGATTCTTCGATGGCCCTCTCCTTGTTGTCTGTGTGGCGCGCACAAGCCATCTGCCAACATGTGTTTCCTCAGCGGCTATTCTGAACCATAAACGCTTTTCACCACCGGTTCGCTGCCCTCAGTGCAGCCCCGAGCACAAAGCCATTCTGGCTATAGTGGGAGTTCCATGTCGACCACGGATTGGTGGCGTGGTTCCCTGAGTGTCGAACTTATCCATGGCAAGTTTTGCGCTTGCCGCAACTTGAGATCGTAGACTGGAACTATGAACGCTTTGCCAAGATTTGATGTGGAAGGTCAGGTCGCGCTGGTGACCGGCGCAGCGCGAGGGTTGGGGCGGGCAATTGCATTGGCCCTGGCGGAGGCAGGCGCGGATGTTGCGCTGGGCCTCAGAAAATTGGGCAACGATGGCGGCCTCGCGCAGGAGATCGTTGCTCTCGGTCGCCGGGCATTGCCGCTGCAAATGGACATGATGGATTTACAGCAGATCCGTCGCGCTGTCGAGGATACCGAACGGCACTTCGGCAAATTGGACATTCTCGTGAACAATGCCGGAATCGCTCCTGACAACCTTGCGGAAAATGTGACGGAAGAGGACTTCGACCGAACGCTAGCGATCAACCTCAAGGGGACCTTCTTCGCTAGCCAGGCGGCGGGTCGAGTGATGATCCAGCAGAAACGTGGCTGTATCGTCAACATGGGTTCGCAGGCAGGTTTTGCGGCGTTACCGACCGAGTCCGTCTACTGCATGACCAAGGCAGGTATCAGCCACCTGACCAAGTGTCTCGCTGTGGAGTGGGGCAAATACAACATCCGCGTGAATGCTGTGGCTCCGACATTTATCCACACGCCGGGTACCGAGCTGGCGCTGTCCGACGCCGCGTTTCGAACCGAAGTGATCCAGAACATCGCCGCGCTGCATCGCATCGGCGAGCCCATCGAAGTTGCCGGGGCCGTGGTGTTCCTGGCCTCTCCTGCCGCTTCGCTGATTACCGGTCAGACTCTGCTGATCGATGGAGGATGGACCGCGCGGTAGAGAATTGAAGGTTCAGCGAAAGCGTCAAGAACATATCGGCGTGAAGGTACGATTGCGGTTCAAACGCTCAGGACGTGGACGCCGGCTTTTTCAAAAGCAGCCACGGCGTCGTCAGGGATACCGTCGTCGGTAATCAAGACATCGATCGCGGCAGCCGGGCAGATGATGACGGGACTGATCATGCCAACCTTACTGGAATCGGCCACGACGACGACGTGCTTGGTCTGGCGCGTCATGGCGCGAAAGACCGCGGCCTCATCCGCTTCGATGGTGGTTGCCCCGCGCTCCGGGTCGACGCCGCAGACGCCGACAAAGACCCGGTCCATCACGACCACGTTCAACGATTCGATGGCCGCAGGCCCAATTAAGGAGAACGCCCCTTGCCAGCGCATGCGACCGCCGGTCAGGGTGGTGTCCAGCCCCGCGCTGCTGCTCAACTCCATGGCAATGTTCACGGCGTTGGTAATGATGTGGAGATTGCTGCGATGGCGAAGGCACTGGGCCACCTGCGTGGTTGTCGTCCCCGCTGTAATGCCGACCGTTTCGTTCTCCCGCACCATGTCCGCCGCCGCTTGCGCGATTCGCTGCTTTTCTTTTGCGAAACGCTCCTCGCGAACTCCAAATGAGGCGTCGAAGCGGAAAGGCTCATAGACGGCTTGGCCTGCCAGCATGGCGCCGCCGTGGGTGCGATGGACCAGTCCGCGCTCTTCCAGTCGCACCAGGTCGCGGCGCACGCTTGCGGGCGACATTTTCAGGGCGACCGTCAATTCATCGACGGATGTTCGGCCGTGGTGGAGAAGCAGCCGCAGAATTTCCTTGGCGCGCTTGTCGATTTTGGAAGATACGACCGCGGCGGAAGGCCCAATTTCGCCGGATGAAGTGAAATGCGTGTTATTCGTAAACACCCTGAAGAACTCCAGTTGAGATCTTATTCAGCGCTTCGCGCAACCCACGTACATTCTCTTCGAGAACGACGTAGCGCGCAAATTCATCGTTGGCCACTGCGCCCAGTTTCAGGGAATGGTTCCGGAAGGTGACGGGACTGTGCGTTTTGATCCTCAAGGAGCAATGGAATTCCGTGGCGCGGGTACGCAGAGCTATTTTGCGGATGTTCTCCTGGCGGATGCCGCTGCCCACCATGATATGGATTCTTCCTTTTGCAGCGTCGATCAGGCGTGTGATCCGATCGACGCCCTGGGTAACTGTTTGCATGCCGCCGGAGGTCAGGATGCGGTGCGCGCCCGTCTGGATGACTCGCTCCAGCGACTCATCCAGATCGGCGGACATATCGAATGCGCGATGAAACGTCACTTGCATGGGGTGGGCCAGGTGGACCAGTTCTCGGGTCCGTTCCACATCGACCTGGCCTTCCTTGTCAAGCAAGCCTAGAACGATGCCGTCCGCTCCCAGCTCTTTTGCCAGGGTGACGTCTGCTTTCATCACGTCAAATTCATGATTTGTATAGAAAGAGTCCCCGCCCCTGGGCCGCACCATCACAAACACTTTGATGCCGACGCGCTTGCGGACTGCCTGGATCAGGCCGGCACTCGGCGTAATGCCCCCCTCGTTCAGATCGCTGCACAGTTCAATCCGCTGCGCTCCTCCCGCTTCGGACGCAATCGCCGACTCGACCGAATCCACGCAAATCTCGAGCATCATGTTGATGGATCCCATTTTCCCAGGTGCCGCAGGGGTGTCATCCTAAGCGAAGCGTAGGACCTCGCGTCTTGATGTAGGCCGCAGAACCATCCACTCCGGTCGGGAGGATTAACCGATTGAGGAGAGCGCATCTAAAACGTGTAGTACGCGGAAAACTGCAGGCGCCGCTCCACCGACCGAATGCTCCCTTGCAGGGCAATCTCACCGAAGGTGGAATCGGTGACGCCGGTGTCCGGATTGCCGTAGCTGACAATGTTAAAGGTGTTGAACGCATCGAAGCGGAACCCAAAAACCTGCTCCTTATAAGTTTTGAATTCCTTGAAGGCGGACATGTCCACGTTCACGTAACCGGGAGCACGCACGGCACCGTTGCGGGAACTGCCGAACGTGTTGGGAGCAGGCACGCCGAAGGCACAGACTCCATTGTCGACGCCAGGAATCGTGCAGGGGGTCGCCGACGGATCGGTGCCAAACCAATTGCCTGTAGGGTTGGTCGCTGTAGGAAATATGGATCGGTTGACGATCTTCAGTTTGCGATATTGGTTGGCGCGCGATGTGCCAAAGCTGTTGGAGTTGTTGCTAGGCGCGGTAATCGTCTCTGGGAATCCGGACCATGCAACGCCAACGGCGGAAACCTGCCAGCCGCCAATGGCTTCATCCATGACGCGGTTGGCATTCGGAAAAAACTTCTTCCCGTGGCCCACCGGCAGAGCGTAGACGCTGGTGAAGGAAAGGTTATGGGTCGCATCGTAGCCGGCCGGACCGTAGTCGGCGGCGCTATTGTAGTAGTTCTGGAAGGCGCCGCTGTAGCCGTTGACGTCGAGGGCATAATTGCCCAGGCTGTTCGTCATCGACTTGCTGTAGGTGTAATTGACGGTGAACTCCAGGCCATCCGTCAGGCGCTGGCGCAGCGTCGACTGCAGCGCGTTGTAGTTCATCATGGCGCGCGATTCTGTAATCAGCAATGGGTTGGGACCGATGCTGACACTCGGATCGATGGCGTGGATGCCCAGGTATTTGTTGTTGTAGAACGGAGCGGAAGTCGGATCTCCGTTTACCAGGTATTGGTTCACGTTGCCGTAATCTTCAACGTGCTGACCTTGCTCTCCGATATATCCGACCTGTAGCGAGGTCGAGCGCGTCAGCGCATATTCGGTAGTCAGGTTCCATTCCTGGATGTAGGCCGGTTGGATATTTTGCGGATACACGTTGAAGGTGCCGCCGTACTGCACCGTACCGCCGGTGAACCCTTGCTCCGCAGTGCGCGGGGTCCCTGGATTGCCTGGTGTGGGGGTAACGGCGGTGACGTTCACTGCCTGGATAAACGGGGTAATGGACGTGAGGCGCTGGTTGGAGGAGTTGCCTTCAAAGAAACTGGTTGCCCCGTATCCGCCGCGGACCACAAAGCGGTCGGTCGGCTGCCATGCAAAGCCCAGGCGCGGCATCCACTGGCGGAAGTTCGGTTGATAGCATCCGCGATTGTTGCAGATACCCGATCCAGCCGGTGCCCCGACGGGCACATGACCGGCGTAGATGACCTGGCCTGTGCTGAGATCGATGTTGCCCGTCTTGTTGTTTTCCTCGATCCAGGGCTCATCGTACTCGAAGCGAAGCCCGATGTTGAAGGTCAGGTCCGGACGAATCCTATAGTCGTCCTGCACATAGCCGGCCGCGCGCCATTGTCGTTGGCCCACGTTGTTGCTGATGAGGGTCGCAGCCGCTTGCGTCACCCGATCCAGCAAAAAGTCCGCGCCTCCGTAGCCACCTGCATTGGCCGCCGAAGGGTTGCTGCTAAAGTCGCCGCTGTAGCTCAACGAGCCGAGATATCCGTAATTGTTGGCGGTGGGGTAGTTATTCTGGTAGTCCAGTGCCTCAATGCCCATTCGGATGGAATGCAGCCCGCGCTGCCAGGTTACGTCGTCGATATAGCTGTAGGTATTGTCGATGAGGCCGCCGCCATACGCCGGGTTGCCTCCGCCGCTGATGCCATTATTGATATTTTGGGCGGTGAAGCCTTGGTAGGCTTGATTCGGGAAGGGTATCCCAATCTTTTGGTCCCCGGATGTTCCGAAAAAGCCGGTCGTGTCCAGTGGGAAATTCTGGGCCCATTCTGTGCGGGTAAAACCGATGCGTCCGGAGTTGATCAGAGTCGGCGAGAAGATATGCACCCAGGTTGCGCCGCCAAGTTTGGTTGGGTAAAGATCGACCCCGGGGAAAGAAATGGCCAGCACCGGAATCGATCCGTCGTACGCCGTCGACATCGAATAAAATCCCGTGATCTTATCGGATGCGCGAGGATCGTATTCAATTTTCGCGTCTCCCTGGTTGTTTGCCTTATAGCTGCGCGTCGGACCTTGAAAGTTATTGTTGACGATGCCATCGGTGGGCGCCGCGTTCGGTAGCGGATAAAAGTTCGGGTGCGCAAAGAAAAACTTAGCAACCGAGTTGACGACAGGTATCCCCTTGTCTCCGGCATAGGGAGCGAAGCCGTTCTCTGAATCGTAGAGCTGGATCGGCTTTGCCTGACTTAGGAGAGTCGAAAAATCCCCGCTCCTCATCGCGGAGCTAAAGACGCTCGCCGACCCGGTCCCTCCGGTGTGGTAGCGCGATCCGAGATAGTCGACAAAAAAGAACAGTCTGTCCCGCTTGATGGGGCCACCGAAAGCGCCGCCGAACTGTGCCTGAGAAAACGGGTTGATCGGGAGTATCGGTCTCGCTTGATTGTTGGTCCAGGAATTTGCGTTGAACCGGTAGTCCTGCAAGTAGCCGTAGGCCGTTCCATGGAACTGGTTGGTGCCGCTCTTCAGCACGCTGATGACGTCGCCGCCATTCACGTTGCCGTAGTCGGCGGGCGCGTTCGCGGTCATCACCTTCATCTCCTGCAAAGACTGCGGTGCGGGGCTATAAGAGATGAGGTTATTGAACGTCTCGTTCATGTCGATGCCGTCCAGGGTGTAGTTATTTGCCTGGGCGCGGTTGCCGTTCATGTTGGGTGTATCGGTAAAGTACGTGCTGCGCTCGATACTGGTTGTGCCGGATGTGCCGGCCGTATCGATCGCGCCAGGCGTGTACAATGTCAGGGCAGAAAAGTCGAGGCCGTTCAGAGGAAAGTCTTTGATGGTGTTGGCTGTTATGGTGGCTCCAAGAGTTGCGTTACTCGTGTCCAAAATTGGCGACGCGGCAGAGACGTTCAACGTTGTAGATGCCGTACCGACTTTCAACTTGACGTTGAAGTTCGCCGTCTGCAACACCTCCAGGCTGAAGGCCGGAATCGTTTCTTTGTCGAAACCGGGCGCCTGCACCGTCACTTCATATCGGCCGATCGGCAGTGACTGGATCCGGTAAAAGCCGTCCGCATTCGTCGTGGTCGGAGAGTCTACCCCTGTGCTGACATTGTGGGCAACGACTTGCGCGCCAGATAAGACTGCTCCGCTGGGATCGGTCACTTCGCCAGTGATGGTTCCTGTAACTGTCTGGCCCACTGCCGCCGAAACAGCCATGAGAGTGAGCAGGAGTGTACTGGATTGAATAAATCGAAGCACTTTCATGGTTTGAATCCTCCGGCCTGAACTTGTTGTAAGTTGTGAGGCGTGAATATAGCGATCAAAATATGACTGAATCTTTCATCTGGATGATCATATACATCATCGTGACCGGTGTAAACAGTTTTTTGGGTAATCCGCTCATATTATGAGCGGCGACTGCGCACATGCGGTTCGATTGGAAGTTGTTTGATCAAACCGATCAATGCTATCGTCCTTCTTTTGAGGCCTTTGAGGGTCTACTGACCTCCATGGCTCGGACAGCCGGTTGACGCTGCTTCTGGGGTCGTGACTTTGCTGCGCAGGGAACAGGCGCGCAGGTTTTCCACAAGATGGCCTGCGAAACCGGAGAGATTCCGCAAGGAGGACTGAGGACTGATGATGGACCGACGCAGCTTTATCGCTTCTCTGACTGGAATGGCCGCGAGCGCGTCCATTCCCGCGATCATTTCCACGCCGGCGATTGCCTTTGATAAACGAGGCACGGTGCAACCTGTAAACTCCCGTCCTCATCTCGGTCGCCTGGCCGACCCGACTGCGGACCAACTGGCATGGCAGGACCTGGAAATGGGAATGTTCATCCATTTAGCTCCCAACACCTGGCAGGGCGTTGAACAGGACAATTTGTCGACCCCGCTGTCGACCATCAATCCAACGCAGTTGAATACCGATCAATGGGCCTCGACCGCCGTCGACCTCGGCGCAAAATACATCGTCTTCGTCGCGAAACATTCCGGCGGCTTCTGCATGTGGCAGACGGAGACGACCGACTACGGCATCCGCAACGTGCCGTGGCGAGGTGGCCGTGGCGATGTCCTGGCCGACGTTTCCGCTTCCTGCAGAAAATTCGGATTGAAGCTGGGCGTCTATGTTTCCCCGCGCGATGCCAAGTTCGGCGCGGAAATCGGCGGACTCTGCAAAACGCCCACGCAACAGAAAATCTACAACGTCATCTATCGCCGCCAACTCACCGAGGTGCTGTCGCGATACGGTTCCATGGTGGAGATATGGTTCGACGGCTCGAACGTGATTCCCGTTGGCGACATTCTCCAGCAATATGCTCCGCACGCCATGATCTTTCAGGGACCGCACGCAACCATCCGCTGGGCCGGCAATGAAGATGGCTTCGTTCCCTATCCGGCGTGGAACTCCATCTCCGCCGCCGATGCGAAGACCGGCGTCGCGACCGCGCTCAATGGCGATCCCAACGGGACCGTCTGGATGCCGAATGAAGTGGACGTTTCCATTCTGCGCCCCAACTGGTTTTGGAGCGAGAAAAGCCAGCGCAATTTGCTTTCGCTCGATGCATTGCTGGAAATTTATTACCGCTCCATTGGTCGGGGCGCGCAACTGCTGCTGAATGTTCCGCCGGACACAACCGGACTCATGCCTGCCACCGACATTGCACGCGCGCAGGAGTTTGGAAAAGAGATTCAGCGTCGCTTCGGCAAGAGTGTCGCAGAAACCTCCGGGTCAGGCGAGAGCGTCACGCTGCCGCTGCCCACCGGTTTTCGCCCCGCCGGTTCCGTCATCGACACATTCCTGATGCAGGAAGATTGTTCCTTCGGCGAGCGCGTCCGCCAATACAAAATCGAAGCGCGTCAGGCAGGGAAGTGGATCACGCTGGGCACCGGGACCGCGATCGGACACAAGAGAATTCAGCCCGTTCCAGCGACAACCGCCGATGCGGTGCGACTGGTCGCGGTTGAAAGTGCCGCCCGCCCCGTCATTCGACGATTCGCTGTCTTCGATACGCAGACTCCGCCGCCCAAACATTGGGACGCTCCCGCGACCGCCTGGGCTTACGACGAAGTCGGAACCTGGAGCAACTACAGCTTCCACATCGACGTGACCGACAAGATTGTGGCCGCCACGCAATATCGACTGCGCTTCGTTCCGCAAACTGGATGGGGCAATTGTGCGGAGCCGATCGAGCATGTAACGGTGCAAATCGGCGGCGTCTCAGAGCCGAAACTGCTGCGGCCGCTCGCTGGTTCGAAGGATGTTCTGATCCTCACCATGCCCGGCATCGGTCAAAAGGTGGCGATCGAAGGCCGCTTGAAATGCGCCGCCAGCGGAACCATCCTGCTGCGAAAATTGTGACATTTCCGAAGTGGATTTCGACGTGTTTCAAAACGGATGCATACTCAGGGTTGTGCCCTCGAAGAGATAGTCGCAGGGTTCAGTCCGCAGCGTGCCGTCATGCACGACGAAATTTTTTCGGGCCCCCGTGCCGCGCGTACTCCATAGCGACACGCCGGCATACGCCCCGTCGCGCCGGACAATGTAGTAAATCATGTCCAGATAGCGCAATTTGGTCATGTCGTAGTTGTAGTTGCGCGCGATCCTGCGCAGCGCTTCCATGCCGGCTTCTTTTGGAGTGGCGCCTTGGCGCATCTGGTCCACAATCGTATGCGCGCCCACGACCTTGATGTTTTCCTCTCCATTTCCTGTCGCGCCCGCCGAACCTATGTCCTGGTCGGTGTAACAACCGGCCCCGATGATCGGCGAGTCGCCCAACCGTCCGGGAATCTTCCAGGCCAATCCGGAAGTCGTGGTCGCTCCCGACATTTCACCTTTCGTATTTAAGGCGGAGACGTGGATCGTGCCCGTCGTGGGCCACAGGACCTGCAGCGCCGCCTCGCGTCGCAAGTCCGGACGAATGCCCATGCGGTCCGCCAGTTCAGACAGGCGTCGCATTGCGTCCTTCACCAGGGGCACTTGCTCTTCGCTGGGATGCCGCGGCACCATCATGGCCTTGGGAATGCTAGCGGGCGGCGCGTCGACGGGTGGCTTCCAGTTGGGACTGTCGATGCCTGGTTCCCACCAGCCGTTGCCATGCTCTTTCCACAGCAGCCAGATTTTCCGCGCGTCGTCCGTCAACAAATTTTCCCGCTGGAAGCCCTCGTCCACCGCAAATTTTTCGGCGCCGTTTCCCACAATCATCACGTGAGCGGTACGCTGCATCACGGTTTCCGCCAGCAGCGCGGCATGGCGAATGTTCTGTACCGCGCCGACGGCCCCTGCTTGCCGCGTCGGCCCATGCATGACGCTGGCATCCAGTTCCACCACGCCATCTTCATTCGGAAGCCCGCCCAGTCCCACGCTGTGGTCGTTCGGATCGTCTTCCCGCCCCTGGCAGATGTGCAGCGCCGCGTCCAGCGTGTCCTCGCCGCGCTCCAGCATGGCATAGGCTTCTGCCACCGTATTGTCCCCGGTTTCGCGGGTCACGATCACGGGCTTTTTGGGCGGCTGATATTGCAACGGGATGTCTTCGCGACGTTGTGCGTCGGAAGATTCGCCCGTTCCCACCCCAACCGTTCCGGCAGCCATCATTGCGGTACGCGACAAAAAATCGCGGCGAGTTGTCGACATCATGTTCACTCCCGGTTTTCCAGATCAATGTAACAGAACATCCAGCTTCGCATACCTGCCGCGCTCCAGATTCAGAAGAGACCCTCGATACTGCTGTAAAATTTCGACGGCCTTCGCGCAACATTGTTTTGCCGGTCCGTTCGCGGAAACGGAGAAACCGATAGAATCAAGTCGCTGTCCTGTCGACGTGTAGAACTCCACGGTACCCGCCAGACCCAAAAGAAACTGGCAGGTGCGGAGACCGCGATTCAACGCCTTCACAGACAACAGGAATGTTGAAAAATTTATACAATTGATCCTGCCCGAAAGCATTGCATTCGGGTGCCCCATCCTCGCCGCGTCTTTTGCGGCTAGGGTGGGAAAAATTGGTTCATTCCAATCGAGCCGGATCAATAAGCATTACTCATGGAGGTCTTTGAATGCGCGCCACCTGTATTCTGCTTGGGCTTGTATTGGGCACGCCACTGCTGCAGGCGCAACCGAAAGCTCTGTTTTATATGACCAGCGGCCCAACCTCGGTGCAATCGTTCCTCGATCACGCCGACAAGATCGATATCCTGGTGCCCACTTGGTACTCGACCGACGTGCACGGGATGGTGTGGGGTGGCCCCAATCCACAGGTGATGCAGGTGGCGCGCGACCACCATGTCGCTGTCATGCCCATCATTGGCGGCAGCGCCATGGGAACGGCGGAGTACCATCGGTTCTTCAACGATGAAGCGGCGCGTCGCGCGATGGATGAAGCCTTGGTCCGCATCTGCAAGCAGAATGGCTACCTCGGCATCCAATTCGACTTTGAAGACATCGACTGGCGAGACGGAGACGCGCTGTCGAAAACGGTGGCGGAAACCGCGGCCGCGCTGCATGCGGCGGGCTTTCAGCTTTCCATCGCCACGGTTCCCAACGCCCCCGGCCATCCCGGCGAGACGGCGTATAGCGCGTGGATGTATCGCGACTGGCGCGGCGCGTACGATCTGAAGGCGCTGGCAAAGTCTGCCGACTTGATCTGCCTGATGACCTACGATCAACACACAGCCTATACGCCGCCCGGCCCCGTCGCCGGCTACCCGTGGGTGCTTGAAAATCTGAAATATGCGCTCGCCGCGGTGCCGAAAGACAAGCTCTCGCTCGGCATTCCTGTCTACGGATATCACTGGTTTGCGGGAATGCCGGTCGGCGGCAAGAACGTGCCCAACAATTCCGCGGAATACATTGGCACGCCCGCAGCGATGCAGTTGGCGCATGCCTACAACGCCAAACTGCAGTGGGACTCCGAGGACAAAACGGCGTGGTTCTACTTCTATCGCGCACAAGATCGCGAGTACATTTTCTACACCGACGCTCGCACCTTTGCCGCCCGCTACGATCTGGTGAAGCAAGACGGGCTGGAAGGTTTTTGCTCCTGGGTGCTGGGAGAAGAAGATCCCGCGATCTGGCAGCAGTTGCCCTCGCACGATCGCCCGGCTTCGCAGCCAAAGAAGAATTAGCCGCATGGCATACTTTCTCGGAATCGATGCGGGCGCAACAAAAACCAACTGTGTCCTGGGCACGGAAACGGATGTGCTGGCGCGGGCACACGGCGGCTCCATCAAAGTTGCCCGCGTCAGCGAAGCCGATGCCGAAAAGCATTTGCAGGCAGTTCTTGCCTCTCTCGTCCAGCAATCCGGAGTCGCGCTCAGTGCCATCGCCTGCACCTGCGTGGGGTTGTCGGGTATCTCCATTTCCAGCGTGGCCGACTGGGTACGAACCGCCCTTGCCTCCCGCGTTAGCGGACCCATCGTACTGTGTGGCGACGAATTGATCGCGCTGGATGCCGCGTTTCACGGAGGTCGCGGCATCCTCGCGATTGCGGGAACAGGCTCGCACGTGGTGGGTCGAACCCGCAACGGAGAATTGGTGCGGGCCGGCGGATGGGGCCCGGTAGTGAGCGACCAGGGCGCGGGAACCAGAGTTGGATTGCTGGCACTGCGCGCCACGTTCCACGCGCAGGACGCGTCGGAAGCGACAGCGTTACTGCCCGCGATTCATGCCGCATGGGGCACGCATACAATCGAGGATTTAATCGAGCGCGGAAATAGTCTTCCCATGGTGGAGTTTTCGAAGCTGGCGCCCCTGGTTGCGGAAGCGGCTGCTGCGGGAGACGCCGTGGCGCGGCGTGTGCTGCAACAGTCCGGCGAAGAACTCGCCGACCTTGTCCTGCTGGCCATGCGCAAGGGAGCTGCCCTTGAATCCAGCGCGTCGTCTCATTTTTCCCCAGTCGGGCCCTGGACAGTCGCCTATACCGGCAGTGTCGTCGAAAAAATCTCTTTCCTGCGGGAGTGCATGGTCACGACCATCCTTCGATCGGACCCGGCAGTCGAGTTTCTGTCGCAGCCTGCCGATCCTCCGATGGGCGCCCTGTGGCGCGCCGCACACGTGTTGACCAATGTCAGCGGCGGGCCGGGTTGCGAAGACCGCGGCCATTGATCCAACAGCATGATTCACTGCCACGAAAAGGAGTTCGGCGGAAAAGCCGGACTCCTTTTCGTGGTACGCTGTGCAGCAACGATTGCTGGGGGCATAAGTATT
>JAJYVR010000091.1 GCA_021791935.1 Acidobacteriota bacterium | reverse complement strand
ACTGCTCCGCGATCAGCGCGCCATACGCAGGATTGCCGGCCAACGCAGCCGCATTGACCGCGCAACCGACCAATAGGCCGTGGGCCTTTCCATGCGCGCGCAAAGAAGCTTGTCCGCTGACGCTCTTCGGTGGCTCGTTGGTTGTCTGCGCCCATCCGGAGCGCTGCGATACCAGCGCTGCCCCAGCCGTCAGTCCTGCCGCTCGAAGAAATTCTCGTCTGTTTTGCATGCATCTCCTCGCCGTCGAATTCACGATCATTGCAATCGTACACTTTTGCGCTGTGCTCTCGTTTGCGGGTACCTTAAGAGAGGCATTTCGACCGGACAGGCCAATCTACCGCGGGGCATCGCACCAACCATGGCAATGACAGGCGCAGAAAGCACAAATCGGCTTGCGGTCGAGTCGGCGCCGGGCAGCAAAACTGCATTGCCCATGGTGATTACGCTCTTCTTCCTGTGGGGGTTCATCACCTGCCTCAACGACATCCTTGTCCCTCATCTCAAGCGCCTGTTCACGCTGAATTATGCCGAGGTCATGCTGGTGCAGACCTTCTTTTTCACCGGCTATTTCATCTTTGCGCTTCCCTCCGGCAAAGCGATTGACTGGATCGGCTATAAGTGGACGATGGTTGCGGGCTTGCTGATTATGGCGGCAGGCGCGCTTTGCTTCCTTCCGGCGGCGACGGCGCCTTCGTTTCCACTGTTTCTGATGGCGCTGGGGATTGTGGCTGCGGGAATGACGCTGCTGCAGGTAGCCGCCAATCCCTATGTGATTGTTCTTGGGCCTCCGCAAACCGCCTCCAGCCGCTTGAACCTGGCGCAGGCCTTCAACTCTCTGGGTACGACCGTCGCGCCCTACCTTGGCAGCCTGTTCATTCTTGGCACGGTTCCCCTTGCCGTCGATCGATTGAAGCAGCTCTCGCCCGCCGCGCTCCATGCCTATCGCGTCAGCGAAGCCTCCGTCGTCAAGCTCCCCTATACCTTGATTGCCATCATTCTCGTCTCATTCGCCATCGCGATGGCGCTCTACAAATTGCCAAAGATTCGCGCCCACGAAGAAAATGCGTCCTCGGCGGCTGCGCCCCTTCCCAGCATCTGGACACAGCGCCACCTGGTGCTGGCCGTGGCCGCGATTTTCGTTTATGTCGGCGCGGAAGTGTCGATTGGAAGTTTTCTTATCAATTATCTGAGCCAGCCAAACATCGGCAACATGCCGCAGAAGGCCGCCGCCTTCTATGTCGCGTTTTATTGGGGCGGCGCGATGATTGGGCGTTTCTGCGGCGCTGGCATCACCCAGAAACTGCGCGCCGGTTCGGTGCTGGGAGTGGCCGCCATCGCCGCCTGTTGCCTGGTGCTTACATCCATGTTGACGTTTGGCCACGTCGCCATGTGGAGCATCATTCTGGTCGGCCTCTTCAACTCCATCATGTGGCCGAACATTTTTGCCCTCGGCCTCGCCGAACTGGGACCGCTGACCAACCTTGGATCGAGCCTGCTGGTGATGGGGGTGCTGGGTGCGGCGCTGATCCCGCTGTTGCAGGGCTTTGTCGCCGATCACATCGGCATCCACCATGCTTTTTTCCTGCCCGCGCTTTGCTACCTCTACATCTGCTATTTTGGCTTCAGCGGGTCGAAAATACGGATCACGGGCGCTGGGCAGGAGATCGTCCCGGTTGTTTGAGGATTTAGTGATGGAGCGAGCCTTCGATTTACTTGCAAAATTGCCGGAGGATTTTTTCGCGGATGAGCGTCAGGACACCCCACCTCAGGAACGTGCCGATACGAAAATAGGGCGAAGAAGAACCGGCGTTCTCCCCGGGCACTCAAAGGATGGGCATGACAAGATTGGCGACGAAAACTAAATCCGTATGGGGATGGAATATCCATCCGGGAGAAATTCTGCGCGAGGAATACATGAAGCCGCTCGGTCTAAGCGTCTATGCCCTCGCCAATGAATTGAAGCTGACGCGCCCACGCCTGAATGACATTGTTCTGGAGCGGCGAGCGATCACTGCCGATACAGCGATCCGTCTCGCCCGATACTTTGGGACGACCACGCAGTTCTGGATGAACATGCAATCTTCCTACGAACTACGCGAAGAGGAGAATGCCAATCGCAAGATAGTCGAGAGCATCGCGCCTCGCCGAACCCATGCCGCGTAAGGGCATACATGTGGCGCTTCGATCACCTCCTTCCTGATACCGGAGCAAAAACCCGTCAGACGACATGGGGCTCCCGACGTAGGGTTCTTTGCGGCAACAAAAGAATGTATTCATAATGAGTGTGGGCAGACAGGGAAGAAGGATATGAACAAACAGCCAGCAAAAAGTGCGAATAAAAAGTCACCCAGAAAATTAGTTGACACTCATGAAGCTCAGAAGCCTTCAGAAGTGACGGATTTATATTGGATCGATGCCACAAGGAAACAAGGAACATATCCGGAGCATTCGGAAAATGGAGGAAAGTGGTTAATCTTCGTCCCCCTACAACACGTTGACGACGTGTGGGAAAAAATCAGGCTTGCAACAGAACAAGGTAGCCTTGGTAGCTCCGCCAAAGTCTCAACAGCCCGCGCGAATCCAAACGCCACAAATTCAGAAGCAAAAGTCATTTGCGTATATACATACGACTGGACAGATGAACACGATGTAAGAAGAATCCGTGAGGAGCTTCGGCAACTTGGCATCAAATCCAAAATCCCATACAAAGCTGACCAAGAGACCGCCTCCGGCATGTATGCAAATCGTGGGAACAAGCGTATTTCCAAATATTACGAGTAAACGCCGGGTACCCATCATTACGTTTGCATTCTTCGATCCAACCTCCCAATTCGCCTCCACCCAGTCTATTCCCGTAAAATTGAGTGTTTGGTTCGATCGCGCATCGTCGAGCATCCAATCATCCAAACATTGCACCGAAAAAAACGGAACGGAGCATTCCCTTGGTTGAAACCATTTATGACGTCGCCATCGTCGGCGGCGGCCCAGCCGGCTACACGGCGGCCATTCGCGCCGGCCAGTACGGCCTGAAAGTCGCGCTGATTGAAAAAGAAAGCAAGCTCGGCGGCACCTGCCTGCACTGGGGCTGCATCCCCACCAAGTCCCTGCTGTTCAACGCCGAGATCTATGACCACCTGAAGCATGCGGTGGAGTACGGCATCGAAGGCCTCGGCGAGGGCAAGCTCAACTGGGACACCATTCAAAAACGCAAGCAGGGCATCGTCGACAAGCATGCCAAGGGCCTCGTCTTCCTGATGAAGAAGAACAAGGTGACCGTCGTTGCAGGCCATGGACGCCTGACCGGCCCCGCAAAAGACGGCGTGCATTCCGTCGAGGTACAAGGTGCAGAGGGCGAGCGCACCTCCATCCAGGCGAAAAATGTGATCCTCGCGACCGGTTCAGACGCCAAAATGCTGCCCGGCCTGCAGGCAGACTCCCAAGTGCTGACCAACATCGAGATTCTGTCGCTGAAAGAAATTCCCAAGTCCATGGTCGTCATCGGATCGGGTGCCGTCGGCGCCGAGTTCGGATCGATCTTCAAAAGTTTTGGCACGGACATCGCCATTGTGGAGGCGCTGCCGCGGCTGGTGCCGAATGAAGATGAAGACGTCAGCAAGGAGCTGGCTCGGGTCTTCCGCAAGCGCGGCATCGAGTCCTTTGTCAGCGCCAAATTCGAGAAGCTGGAGAAGACAAAAACCGGCGTGAAAGTCACCATCACCGCTTCCGACGGCAAGCAGATGGTGAAAGATGTCGACAAGGTGCTGGTGGCCGTGGGCCGCGCGCCGCGCACCGCCAATGTTGGCCTGGAAAAAACAAAAATCAAGCCGGATCGTGGATTTATCACGGTGAACGAGTGGATGCAGACCGAAGAGCCGGGCGTCTATGCAGTGGGCGACATTGTGGCCGGGCTGCCGCAGTTGGCACACGTCGGCGCGATGTGCGGCATGGTGGTGGCGGCCAAGATCGCCGGGAAATATGCGCGCCCGGTGAAGCGCGAGCGCATTCCGGCGTGTACCTATTGCGAGCCGCAAATTGGCAGCGTCGGTCTGACGGAAGCGGCGGCGAAGGAAAAAGGCCTGGCGGTGAAGGTCGGGAAATTTCCCTTCTCCGCCAACTCCAAGGCCTCGATTGTGGACTCGCACGAGGGCTTTGTGAAGATCGTTGCGGACGCAAAATATGGCGAGATCCTCGGCGTCCACATTATCGGACCGCAGGCCACCGAGCTGATTGCCGAAGCCGTCACCGCCATGGAACTGGAAGCGACCGTCGAGGAAATGATGTTCACCATCCACGCGCATCCGACGCTGGCGGAGGCGATGCTCGATGGTTTTGGCAGCGTCGAAAATATGGCCATCAACGCCTGATTCCCTATCCCACCCCTCGCAGAAAGCGCGGAGGATGGGGCGCCCAGAGTTGGGAAAAATCCCAGGTTAGCTGCGCGAACCTGGGGCACCCACATTCTTCAGCGATTCGCGATCTACTCTGATGCTGCTGCATCTCATCCATCTCGGACGCGTCGAATACGCGGAAGCGCTGGAATTGCAGCGCCAGCTTGTTGCGCTGCGCAAGCTGCAGCGGATCGGCGACGTGTTGCTGCTGCTGGAGCATCCACCAGTATTGACGCTGGGTAGAAATGCGCATCGGGCCAACATTCTGGCCAGCGATCAGGACCTGGCGCGGCGCGGGATCGGCATCCATGAAATTGATCGTGGGGGCGACGTCACCTATCACGGCCCGGGACAAATCGTCGGCTATCCGATATTGGATTTGCGGGGAGAATTCCCCGGAAAGAAAACGCCGCATCTCGGCGCTGTGGAATACGTTCGCTGGCTGGAAGAGGCGCTGATTCGCACCTGCGCGGAATACGGAGTGTTGACCCAGCGCATCGCGGGACGCACCGGCGTGTGGACGCTGCCCGGCGGCAGCATTGCAGAGAAAAAGATCGCGGCCATTGGAGTGCATATTTCCCAGGGAATTACTTCCCACGGATTTGCCTGGAATGTGACCACGGACCTGCGGGATTTTCGTTTGATTGTTCCCTGTGGTATCACGGACTGTGCGGTCACCAGCCTGGAAGAAGAGATCGACGAACATTCTGGAACGATGCCCACCATGGAACAGGCGGGGCATGCCGTCGCGCGCAATTTCGGCCGCATTTTTGGCAGGCATATTCTGTGGACAGAGTCGGTGGAGGCGCTGACGGAAGCATCAATGCAACAAAATGATTGACGCTTCCAGCTTTGGGGAAAACGAGCCTGCGTCTTCTCGCAAGACCGCCGCATGCGCTGGCAGCCGCGAGATCGCCGTTCGGCATCCGGTCATATAGAATGAGTGTGTTTGGTGCAATTCGGCACAAAAATTGTCCGGCGGCAACAAGGAAAACGGAAATTCCATCCCAGACCATCCCTGAACTGAAGTCCGTCGATAAACACGGCATTGCGCACGCGCCAACGGGCGACAAACGCTGTACCGAATGATTTGCAGCCAAAGACGATCTGAAAAAGGTGAATGAAAGCAGGAAGGAATCCATGCCAACCAACGTCGTGATGCCGCAGATGGGCGAGTCGATCTTTGAGGGGACAATTACGAAGTGGCTGAAGAAGGCCGGCGAGACCGTGCAGCGGGACGAGCCCCTGTTCGAGATTTCGACCGACAAGGTAGACGCGGAGATTCCCTCGCCGGCCGCCGGAGTGTTGACGGAGATCAAAGTCGCCGAGGGCGCAACGGTTGAAATCAATACCGTCGTCGCAGTGATTGCAGAAAGCGGAAGCGCGACGGCATCGACTCCTGCGACGACGGTCGATGCAGCAAAAGAGGCCAGGGTGGATGCGGTTGCCGCAGCACCGGAAAAAACGAAGGGGCCTGTCCCTGCTCCGAAAGCGGCTCCGGTTGCCTTGGACGCAGCGAAAAAGGATGGACCCACGCCATCGAGCCCAACCCAGGTGACGGGCGGCGCCGACGTGGTGATGCCGCAGATGGGCGAATCGATCTTTGAGGGAACGATTACGAAGTGGCTGAAAAAGGTTGGCGACACGGTGGAGCGGGACGAACCCCTGTTCGAGATCTCCACCGATAAAGTGGACGCTGAAATCCCATCCCCCGCAGCGGGTATTTTGACGGCCATCCAAGTCCCCGAAGGCGCTACAGTCGAGATCAACACAGTGGTTGCGGTGATCGGCGGCAGCGGCGCAGAAACTTCCGCAGCCGCGCCGGCGGCGCCAGTGGCTGCCGAGAAGAAACCGGCAGCCACTCAGCCCGCGAGTGCAGCGCCGGCGGCGACTCCTGCCACGGCCCAGGCAATCGCAGGGACGACAGGAGAGCGGCAACGTTCCTCGCCGCTGGTGCGACGCATCGCAAAAGAGAACAACCTCGACCTGTCTCAGGTTCCCGGTACCGGAGCTGGCGGACGCATCACCAAAGACGACGCGCTTGCCTACATTGGGCAACGCGGAAAAAGCTCTGGACCGGCAGCAACTGCCCCGCCGGCGAGCGCGGCCGTACCCTCCGTGGCGCCATCCCTGGCGGCATCCGCGCCTGCGGAAATATCGATTCCGGGCGACCTGGTTCCGCTCAGCAAGATGCGTTCGATCATCGCTCAGCGCATGGTGGAATCGAAGCATACCAGCGCGCATGTCCACAGCGTTTTCAAGATTGATATGACGCGGATCGTGAAGATCCGCGAGCGCGAAAAGTCGAAGTATGAGCAACGAAATGGCGTCAAGCTGACCTACATGCCGTTTGTCACCAGCGCGGTTGTCAGTTGCCTGCGAAAGATGCCGATCGTGAATGCATCGCTGGAAGGCAACGCCATTCGCTACCACAAACACATCAACATCGGCATCGCAGTCGCGCTCGATTGGGGGCTGATCGTTCCGGTGATCAAGAATACCGAGGAGCGCAGCTTCCTCGGCATTGCGCGCGGCATCGCCGACCTGGCGGCACGGGCACGGGCGAAGAAGCTGAAACCGGACGAGGTGGCGGAAGGCACGTTTACCATCACCAATCCCGGCATCTTCGGCGAGCAATTTGGCACTCCTGTAATCAACCAGCCGGAGACGGCCATCCTCGGCGTCGGCGGCCTGTTCAAGGAACCGACGGTGGTGACGGATGCCGACGGGAATGACAGCATTGCTGTCCGCCACATTATGCGATTGACCCTGGGATTCGATCACCGCATTATTGATGGCGCAGATGCCGGGAAATTTATGGCCGAGTTAAAAAAGACCCTGGAAAACTGGGACGGCGACATCGGCTAAACAGGGTTGAGAAAAAGCCTTGTCATCCCGACCGAGCGCAGCGAGTGGAGGGACCTGCTTTTTTGTCCACACCACAACCGCAGGTATTCTGATTTTCCACTAAGCGAACTTCTCTTTCAACGTGAAAAGTCGGACCCGCGGGTCTGACTTTTCTTTTAGCTCGACGTTACTGTCACAGTGACAGTTACAATTTGCTCTTTGCATCCAGAACATGCTGCACGGCTTCTTCCGCGGTCTTGCCGACAGCGGACAAATGCCCCATCTTCCGGCCGGCGCGCGGAACATGTTTTTCGTACAGATGCAGCCGAACCCCGGGGACCGCCAGGGCCAGATCGAAGCGCGGGCCAGTCTCCGAATTCGCATTCAGCCACACATCTCCCAACAGGTTGACGATGGCGGCAGGCTGGATCACACTCACATCTCCTAACGGAAGATTGCAGACAGCGCGCACAGCCTGCTCAAACTGGCTGGTGGCGCAGGCGCGCTCGCTGGAGTGGTAGCTGTTGTGCGGGCGCGGGGCCAGCTCGTTCACCAATAACTGCCCGTCTTTGGCGATAAACATTTCCACCGCCAACAGCCCTTCCAACTGAAACTGCTCCGCAATCGAGAGCGCCAGTTCTTGCGCCAGTTTTGCAGTCGTGGCGGGAATGTTGGCGGGAAGCGCGCTCCACACCAGGATCTGCCGCTCATGGAGATTCACGGCGGCCGGATAGGCCTTCATTTCGCCGCGAGGCGAACGCGCGACCATCACTGAAATTTCCATCTCCAGATCGATCGCTTGCTCGACCGCAACTGGACGTTCGCCGAGCGATTTCCATGCGGCTTCTATCGCCGGTATGTCCGCAGGCCGTGTAAAACCGAGTTTTTCCTGACTGCGTCCGTCATACCCGCCATGGGCGCTCTTCACGAAGCAACGACAGCCCAACTCCTGAACGGCCGCATGAAATTTGGCCAGGTCGTATACGGCGCGGTAGTCTCCAACTGGCAAACTATGCGCCACCAGCCACTCTTTTTGCAAAATGCGGTCCTGAATGATCGCCAGCATCCTGGAGCCTGGGCGAACTGGCGCATGGCGCTCCGCGGCCTCAAGCGCGGCCACAGAAATCTGCTCGATTTCGAGGGTCACAACATCGCTGCCACGGGCAAGGTCCCCGGCGGCGCGCGCATCGTTCCAGGCAGCCTCAAAACAGGCATCGACAACGAAGCGGGCCGGACAGGACGGGTCGGGGTCGAGCACCTGAATGCGATAGCCGAGCGAGCGGGCCGCCATGGCCATCATGCGGCCCAACTGGCCGCCACCAAGGATGCCGATCGTCGCGCCGGGAAGAATGACTTGCTGCGTGAAATCCGGCATCAGAGTGGAGACTCCGACGACGGAAGGGTCTGCGCCAGCACTTCTTGCTTGCGCGCTTCCCGCCAGGCACAGAGGCGATCGCGCAGCGCACGATCTTCCAACGCCAGGATGGAAATTGCCAGCAACGCCGCATTCGCAGCCCCCGGCTTGCCGATGGCGAGCGTGCCCACTGGAACACCTTTGGGCATTTGTACGATGGAAAGAAGTGAATCGACACCCGCCAGCATGGTCGCCGGGATCGGCACACCCAGGACAGGCAGATGCGTCTTGGCTGCCAGCATTCCGGGCAGGTGAGCGGCACCACCGGCACCGGCAATCAACACCCGAAGACCGCGCTCCTCGGAGGTTGCGGCATATTCGAAAAGCCAGTCCGGAGTGCGATGCGCGGAGACGACGCGCGCCTCATGCGGCACGGAAAATTCTTGCAGCAATTCAATGGCAGGCTGAAGGATTTCGTAATCGCTTCGGCTACCCATGACCACGCCGACCAGCGGTGCTCGCTTCATCCGCTGATTATACGATTTTGCGCCGGACGGTCGCTGCCGCGAGAGACCCATTCGCAGGAAGCCTTGCCTGCATCGCGGACCGAGTTACGAGCACGGCGTGCTTCTTCCTCCGCAAAAGAAAGCGACTGCCAGCATGGAACTGACAGCCGCCAAATGAAGGGATCGGATCAAAGAACCTACTTGCAACGGGGTTACCTGTGACCCCCACCGCCGCCGTGGAATCCCCCGCCTCCACCGTGGAACCCGCCACCACCACCGTGGAATCCGCCGCCACCGCCGTGGAATCCACCGCCACCGCCGTGGAATCCACCGCCGCCGCCGTGGAATCCGCCACCGCCATTACGCGCTACTAGGCCGCCACGTCCACCGTATCCGCCGCGACCACCGTAGCCGCCGCGACCACCGTAGCCGCCACGCCCCCAATCGCCGCGGCCCCAGCCACCGCGCCCATCTCCGCCGCGCCAGCCATCTCCGCCGCGCCAGCCATCACCACCGCGCCAGCCATCTCCGCCCCAGCCATCTCCGCCCCAGCCGTCGCGATAGTATCCACCTCCCCAGCCCCAGCCATACCATGGGCCGATGCCGAGAAAGATGCCGTTATTGAACCATTGCGGGCCGTAATATCCGTAAGGCGCGCACGTATAGGGGTAGGAGTTGTAGTAGCCATAGGGGCAGTTCGGCTGCGCATAATACCCGCCATCGTCATCGCCGCCGTAGACCGGTCCGCCGACGCTCAATCCGAAGGACACCTGGGCGCGTGCATAGCTGGCGGGAATCAGCAGAATCCCGAGTAACGCGAGGTACCGTAGATATCGCATAATGACCTCCTTGAAACCCTGCGGAAGTTCCCTTCCCGCCGAGCGGACTCAGGCCGTCCTGGCTCTCTGAATTCCGCTACCGGTAAGAACGCTCCTTCACAGGAAAAGTTGCGTGTTCATCATTGCACGCCAGGCAAAGGAATTGTGGCACCAAAATTCTGCAAGGGAACCCGTTCCGGCAACCCGGCGACGCGATCGCACCCCAATACGACAAAGATCAGAAGAAATCAATTCCACGTGCTGGCTTGGCGGCCTGCGTCGTCAGCGGTCGATTCAGAAATTCGATCAACGGTGCGGCGGCACGGAAACGCGAGACAATTTCTTTACGCAGGGTTGGCTTCAGCGCTGTCTCTGTGGGCAACGTGGTCGAAACTCCCCATTGCCGGCAGGCAATCAAGTCCATGGCAGGATGATCTTTGGGGAAGCCTTTCGGCGGCCGCGTCAGACGCTGCCCATCGAAATCCGACATCAACCGCTTCAGGTCGCGCGCCTTTGACAGCCGCCGAAATTCCTCGTGATGCTCCATCAGATGCCCGCGAATGGCAAGCAACTGCTCTCGCTCCGGCATGTAGACGCCCGCGGCAATGACCAGTTCTTTTGCGGAGAGATGAAAGTAGAAGCCGCCGCCGGAGGTCTTCTCCAGCCCCTGACGCGCCCACCACGCGGAAATGTGTTTTTTGTATGGCGTTTTGTCGGGCGAAAATCGAGTGTCGCGGTAGATGCGAAACATGCACTTCTGCGGCGGGCGAATGTGTTCTGGTGCAAAGTCCATCAGGTCGCCGTTGATTTCCTCAATCAGCGCGAGCATGGGTCCTTTCAGTTCCCTTTCGTATACCTGCTTGCGGGCGTCGAACCAGTCGCGGCGATTGTTGCGCGCCAGACCGCGCAAAAACTGGATGGCTTGCGGAGTAAAGTGCGTCGGCATACGCTGATTCTAAAGCGTGCCGGCGGAAATCGCATGACGGATGGCAATCGACCCCTTCGGCCCCATGCGCCTCACGTGAAGACCGAGATAGCGCGACGATCGATTCCATCCTCTGAAAGGCGCAGGATGGTTTTCCAAGATCGAATCGCGGCAGGCCGAATGCTGGGCGCGCGGCTGAGTCAATTTGAAAATCGCGAGGGCGTTCTTGTGCTGGCGTTGCCGCGAGGCGGCGTGCCGGTCGGATTTGAAGTTGCCCGCGCCTTGCATGCCGCTCTCGACGTGTGTCTCGTCCGCAAACTCGGAATGCCGGGGCAAGAGGAATTGGCCATCGGAGCGATCGCCTCCGGCGGGGCGTGCCTGTTGAACCAGGAGATGATTCGCGCCCTGCACATTCCGCCTCGCCAGGTCGAAGCCGTCACTCAAAAAGAAGCCCAGGAACTGGAGCGGCGCGAGCATCTCTATCGCGGCAATCGCGCCGCGCTGGACGTGCATGGACGGACCTTGATCCTGGTGGATGACGGCATGGCCACAGGCTATACGATGCGGGTTGCGACGACGGCGCTCCGCCAAAAAATCCCGCGCAAAATCATCGTGGCGGTTCCGGTTGCACCTTCCGCCGCTTGCAGAGAAGTGGGACGCGAAGCCGATTCAGTTGTGTGCCTGTCCATCCCGCCTGATTTTTATGCAGTCGGCGAGTGGTATCGGGACTTCTCCCAGGTCGGCGATACAGAAGTCCGCGAATTGCTTGATCGCTCCCAGTCGCAACCGGGACTATCTCCGTGCTGACGTGTCGCGCACAGCCCTTGCTTGTTTTCAGGACGGTTCGTGCAGCCTGCGTCGTTTCAATTCCCATCCAGGCGCACGATACAATCGAGACTCGATGCCCTTTACGGAACAATACGACCTGGTGATCGTCGGGGCCGGCCATGCGGGCTGCGAAGCGGCCATGGCGGGCGCGCGCATGGGCCTGCGCACGGCATTGTTCGCGCTGAATCTCGACCTGATCGCGCAGATGTCGTGCAATCCCGCGGTCGGCGGAATTGCCAAGGGTCATCTTGTCCGCGAAGTAGACGCGCTGGGCGGGGTGATGGGCGAGGTAGCGGACGCGGTCGGCATCCAATTTCGCCTGCTGAACACCTCTCGGGGTCCGGCGGTGTGGTCGCCGAGGGCGCAGTGCGACAAGCAACAATATCGCGTGAAAATGCGTGAAGTTCTGGAGTCTCAGCCGAACCTCTACATCAAGCAGGCGGAAGTCGTCGATGTCGCGCTGGAAGACCTGCCCGAGCCAGCCGCCGGTTCGTCGCATCGCCCAGTTGCGACCCGCGTAGCCCGCGGAGTGAAACTGCGCGACGGGCGCGTCGTATACGCCGGCGCGACCGTCATCACCACGGGAACGTTTCTGAATGGGCTGATCCATTGCGGAGAAGAACATTATCCCGCCGGGCGCAGCGGGGAGCCGGCGGCCGTGTTGCTGGGGGAATCTCTGAAGCGGCTGGGTCTGCGCAATTGCCGCCTCAAGACCGGAACTCCGCCGCGCATTGACGGTCGAACCATCGATTGGTCGAAGTTTGAAGAGCAGCCGGGCGATGCCGAACCGACGCCCTTCAGCTTTCGCACCGAAGCGATTGCGCGGCCGCAAA
>JAJYVR010000090.1 GCA_021791935.1 Acidobacteriota bacterium | reverse complement strand
ATCTCCCTTCTTCACCGCCGTCGTCCGCGCTCCGCCTGCATCCGAGCCCGATCCCGGCTCGGTCAGTCCCCACGCCCCCAGCCACTCCCCGCTCGCCAGCTTGGTCACATAGTTCTGCCGCTGCTCCTCCGTACCCGCCAGAAAAATATGGTTCGTGCACAGGGAGTTGTGCGAAGCTACGATGATGCCGATGGAGCCATCCACGCGGGACAGCTCCTCGATGGCAATCACATATTCCACGTAGCCAAGTTCGGAGCCGCCATATTGCTGCGGAAATAGGACGCCCATCAGCCCCATGCGCCCCAGTTCTTTCACCAGCTCCGCTGGAAATTCGCTGGCCTCATCCCATCGACTCACATTGGGCGCAATCTCACGCGCGGCAAACTCGCGAATCTCCTTGCGTAGCTGCTGCTGCTCCTCCGTGAACAAGTGGAACTGCGCCTGCTCCCCGCCCGACTGTGCCGGTGCGCCTGTACTCATCCAGATGTCTCCTTGCAAGAAAACAGACGAGAGTATCACGAGCCTGCGACAGGTGTCGAATGCCGCCAATGTATTTCGCGGCACGAAGACGGGCAACGGCCAACCCACTGAAAGCGCAAGTTACGCCGATCTTCTTACGTTCGCCAGAACATTCAAGGCCGCCCCTGAAGACTTCTTCCCGTCGATACGTCTATCATTGGCGTCGAGATAAAAAGCATGCGTCCGTTGCCCCGAAATCCAATAACTGAGATTGCCATGACAAAAACTCGAAAATACCTCGCCGCTGCCGTTGCCTCGTTTCTGGTTTGCCTGGGATGCTTCGTTCCTCTACAAGTGGTCGCGCAATCCTCCGTTCCTTCGGCGACCGTCGCGCCGCCTCCACCCATCCTGCTCGGCACTGCCTGGTATCCAGAGCAATGGCCGGAGTCGCGCTGGCCTGCCGATCTCGACCTGATGCAGAAAGCTGGCATTCGCTTCGTGCGCGTCGGCGAGTTTGCCTGGAGCCGCATGGAACCCTCCGAAGGCGACTACCACTTCGGCTGGCTGGAGCGCGCCATCGATGAAGCCGGGCAACATGGCATCTACACCGTGTTGGGTACGCCCACCGCAGCGCCGCCGGCATGGTTGACGCAAAAATATCCCGAGACCCTGCGCACCGATGAAGATGGCCGCAAGGCCGAGCACGGCAACCGCCAGCAATTCAATTGGGACAATCCAAAGTATCGTGAGCTTGCCCGCGACATTGCCACGCGCATGGCGCAGCGCTTCGGCCACAATCCCTACGTAATTGGCTGGCAGATTGACAACGAGTACGCCGCGGTATCCTTCGACCCGCAGACGCGCGCCGACTTCCAGAACTGGGTCAAGCAGCGCTACGGCACGCTGGACAATCTGAACGCACGCTGGACAACGGCCTACTGGAGTCAGACCTATAGCAACTGGAACCAGATTCCCGTCGAAACCAAACCCGGCAATCCGGGTTTGCTGCTCAGTTGGAAGCGATTCGTGTCGGCAACCTGGGTCAGCTATCAAAAGAACCAGCTCGATGCCATCCGCCAATACGCTGCGCCGCGCCAGTTCATCACCACGAATATGATGGGCTGGTTTGACGGTTACGACCACTATGCCGTCGCCAAGGACCTCAATCTGGCCTCCTGGGACGACTACGTCGGCGAAGGTCACGTCAACCAGTACAAGAATGGTTCGACCGACGACCTGACGCGCGGATTCAAGCAGAAGAATTTCTGGATCATGGAAACGCAGCCCGGCCACGTGAATTGGGCGCCGATCAACAACGATCTGAATAAGGGCGAGGTTCGTGCCCTGGCTTGGGAGAACGTTGGCCACGGCGCCGATGCGGTCAGCTATTGGCAGTGGCGCAGCGATCTCAACGGCCAGGAGGAATACCATGGCACCCTTGTCGGTCCCGACGGCACGCCCGTTCCTCTTTATCCTGAAGTGGCCCAACTCGGTCGAGAATTCGCCAAAGCAGGTCCATCTCTGGCTGGCACCTCGCCCAAATCCCAGGTCGCCATTCTGCACACGTACCCGAGTTTCTGGGCCATTAACTGGCAGCGTCACAATAAGAACTACGATCCCATTCAGGAGCTTCTCAGTTACTACCAGCCGCTGAAAGACATCGCGCAATCGGTCGATATTGTGCAGCCCACTGTTCCTATAGATGGCTACAAATTAGTCGTCGCGCCGGGGCTGAATGTCCTTACCGATACGGCCGTAAAAAACCTTATGTCGTACGTGAAGAATGGCGGCCATCTTATTCTAGGGCAGCGATCTGGAATGAAGAACATCGATAACGGCTTGCAGACCGAACGGCAGCCTGGGCCGTTGGTTCCGCTGCTCGGTGGCCGTGTCGAACAATACTATGCGCTCATCCATCCCGTCCCGGTCAGCGGCCAATTCGGAGATAACACCAGCCGGCTTTGGGCGGAGCTTCTCAGCGCCAGCTCGCCGGACACGCAGGTGCTCGCGACCTACGGCAAGAGCAATGGCTGGCTTGACGGAAAACCCGCCATCATCACCCGCAAAGTGGGTAAGGGCAGCATCACCTACGTCGGCGTTTGGATGGATGACGCTGGCATGGCAAAGCTGGCAGATTGGATGACGGCGATGAGTGGCGTCACCCCCGCCTTCGGACCGGTGCCCACCGGAGTCGAAGTCGATCCCCGCTACGGCAAGGACCACACGGTCTTCGTGCTGGTCAATTGGGCGCCAACCCCGCAAACTGTCACTCTGCCGGCCGCGATGCAGAACGTACTCGACGGCGGCTCGGTGCAGTCGGTGACGCTGCCGCAATATGGAGTGGCCGTGCTTTCGGAGGAAAACAAGTGAGCACGCTTCCCCACCGCATTCTCCGCGGCTCGCTCGCTTGCCTGTTCGCCTGCTCGACCTTGCTGGCGGCGCAATCCACGCCTTCGCCCACGGCCCCCGAGCCAATTTTGTTGTGGCCAAACGGCGCTCCCGGAGCCGTCGGCGATACTGCACTAGATAAGCCGATACTCACGCCCTATCTGCCTGCGCAGAATCCCACGCACGCGGCAATCGTGGTCTGCCCCGGCGGAGGATATGCCATGCTCGCCATCGACAAGGAAGGAACCGAGGTTGCCCACTGGCTCAACGCCCGCGGAGTCGCGGCCTTCGTGCTGACCTATCGCTATGGCCCGCGCTACCACCACCCGATCCCGCTGCTCGACGCCCAGCGCGCCATTCGCTACGTTCGCACCCACGCCGGCGAAGACTCGATCGATCCAAACCGAATCGGCATTATGGGATTTTCTGCTGGAGGCCATCTCGCTTCGACTATAGGCACGCATTTCGACAGTGGCAATCCGGACGCAACCGATCCCGTCGATCACGCCAGCAGTCGTCCCGACTTCATGGTGCTCGCCTACCCCGTCATCAGCATGGAACCCGGCATCACGCACACTGGCTCGCTCCACAACCTGCTCGGGGAGCAACCGAATCCGATCCTCGAAAACGAGCTCTCCAATGAAACTCAGGTCACGCCGCAAACTCCGCCGACGTTTCTCTTCAGTACCACCAACGATCAGACGGTCCCGGTCATGAACAGCGTGTTGTTTTATGAAGCGCTGCTCCGCGCTGGAGTTCCCGCGGAACTTCACATCTTCGAGCAGGGGCATCATGGTTCTGGCCTGGCGCAGGACAATCCGCAACTCCGCATGTGGCCCATCCTGCTGCAGAATTGGCTGCATCTGCATGGATGGATGGCGTCCGCAACCGAGTAGGCCGGGTGCTCCAGGTTCGCGTAGCCAACCTGGGATGGAAAACGTTCCACTACGTCTATTCCTCGCGATCGAGCACTTCCAGCGCGCGTTCCAACCGCACCCCGCGCGAAGCTTTCAGGAGCACCGCATCGCCTGCGCGCAAATTCTGGCGTAGCCACGCGCCCGCATCTTCCGGAGTCGCCACAAACATCGCCTCAGCGCCCGCAGCTTTCGCTCCTTCGACAATCGATTTCGCCTCCCCGCGCACGCCCACCACCAGATTGATTCCGCGCGTGCCCATGTACTCCCCGCACTCACGATGCAGCCGTGAACCCTCCGGTCCCAGCTCCAGCATCTCTCCGGCGACGATGATCGTCCGCTTCGCCGGCAGCGTCAGCAACGTCTTCACCATGGCGCGCAAGGCTTGTGGATTCGAGTTGTAGGAGTCATTGATCAGCGTTGCGCCGCGGATCTCGAGCGTCCGACCACGCTTGTCCGGGGGCTCCAACTTCTCCAGCGCGGCTGCACATTCTTCCAGTGAAATTCCGCTGGCCAACCCTACCGCGATACCCGCCAGCGCATTGCGAACGTTGTGTTCCCCCATCAATTGCAGATTCACTTCCGCGCGCTGGCCTTCGGCAACCACCGTGAACCGGGTGCCTTCCGCGCCCATCGGCGTGATCGTTTCCGCGCGCGGATCGGCCAAGCTTTCGGTCCCGAAATAAATTGTCTTGCCTGGAAAGTCTCGGCCGAATTGTCGAACATACGGATCGTCGGAATTCAGGATGGCCGTCCCCAATCGCGGCAGCGATGCGATCAGTTCATATTTTGCGCGAGCAATCCCGGCCTGCCCATCGGAAAAATTCTCGCCATGGGCGGTGCCGACGTTGGTCACCACGCCCCAATCCGGCGCGGCAATCTTGCACAGCGCGGCAATCTCTCCTGCATGCGACATGCCCATTTCAAGGATCGCAACTTCATGCTCCGGTTGCAGCCGCAGCAACTGCAGCGGCAGTCCGAAATGATTGTTCAAATTTCCGTGCGATTTATGCACCCGGAAACGCGACTCCAACACCTGCGCGATGGCTTCCTTGGTGGTGGTTTTCCCCGCGCTGCCGGTGATGCCGATGACCCGCTTTCCCCAATGACGACGCACCGAAGATGCCAGTCGCTGCATGGCCGCCAGCGTCTCGTCAACCAGCAGCAGGCGCTTGCGGATGGCTTCACTCGCGTAACGTCCGAGATTTGCCCGCGCAATCACCGCCGCGACCGCACCCGCTTGCATCGCCGTTTCCACAAAATCGTGCCCGTCGAAACGCTCCCCATGGATGGAAAAAAACAGGTCGCCCGGCTGAATGGTTCGCGAGTCGATCGAGTATCCGGAAGCCGCCGCGACGCCGAGGGTTCGCTGCAGGGCCGCGACTGATCCAGAGGCAAATTCGGCAGCCATCCACTCGCGAATTTGCTCCAGGCTTAGCTGCATCGTGCACCTCTTTCGCTGGTGGCAGATCTTCCGTATCGTTCCAGCAACGCTTCTCTCGCTTCCGCTGCATCGTCAAATGGAACGGTTCGGTCGCGCAGAATTTGCACTTTCTCGTGACCCTTGCCGGCAATCACCACCACATCGTTCTCTCGCGCCGCGCCAACCGCAAGGCGAATTGCGCTTGCACGATCCTCCTCAACCCTAAACTGCACCCCACTCGCCTTCAGTCCCGGAAGAATTTCCGCCAGAATCGCGTCGGGATTTTCTGATCTGGGATTGTCGCTGGTGGCAACGACAAAGTCGCTGCCCTCTCCAGCCGCCAGCCCCATGCGGGGGCGCTTGCTGCGGTCACGATCTCCCCCACATCCAAAAACCATGATGACACGCCCATTGCGCGGGGTCGCCAACTGTCGCGCCAGCCGGGTCACGTTTCTCAGCGCATCGTCGGTGTGGGCATAATCCACAGCGACGGTAAACGGCTGTCCGCAATCCACCGTTTGAAATCGTCCGGGCACATACGCAATCGCTTCCACGCCGCGCACAATCTCGTCATGCGTCAATCCGCGCGCCATCGCCGCCGCGGATGCCGCCAACAGATTCAGCACATTCACCGGCCCTGCCAGATGAGTGTACAACTCCAACCTTCCCGTCGGAGTCGTCATTTCAAATCGGGTTCCATTGGCCGCCAACTGTATCTGCGCCGCGCGAAAATCTCCGCGGTTCAATCCGAATTCCACGACATCGCATCCCGCGCCCCGCGCCAGCGGTGCGAGCCTCTGTCCATATTCATCTTCAGAATGGATGACCGCCACCCGCGGCGGGACCGCTCCGTTTTCACCCGTGAACATCTTCGCTTTCGCGGCAAAATAGGCGTCCATCGTCCCGTGATAATCGAGATGGTCTTGTGTCAGGTTGGTGAATATCGCCGTGTCCCAATGCAGGCCCCAGACTCTTCCCTGCTCCAGAGCGTGCGACGACACTTCCATCACCGCTTCGGTCGCGCCTGCCTCAACACCCTCGGCGAACAATTGGAACAGGTCGCGCGATTCCGGCGTTGTGTGCGGAGAGGGCCGGACTTCATCGCCGACGTGATACTCAATTGTTCCCACCAAAACAGAAGTACGCCCGGCACTGCGCAGCATCGACTCCAACATGTAAGTCGTCGTGGTCTTGCCGTTCGTGCCGGTCACACCGCTCAGACGCAGACTGCGTTCCGGATGCGAAAAGAAGTTCGCGCTGATTCCGGCGAGCGCGTGCCGCCCATGCTCCACTAGCACGATCGCCAGATTTGGGTCCGCAGCACAAAGTCTTTCCCATGTCGTCTCGGAATCCGTCACTACCGCGACCGCGCCTTGGCGCAGCGCATTCTCGACAAAGCGGTTTCCATCCGTCGTGCCGCCGTGCATGGCGACGAACAGCGCCCCGGTGGTCACGTTGCGCGAGTCGTACACCACGTCGCTGATCTGCGGATTCTGGCCGGCGCGCTCACGCATCTGCACCGCGCGCAGCGTTTCCTCAAACGGCTTGGACAAGTGTTCGATCATGGCGATTGGCAAAAACAGTTCTTCTGCATTGAAGCATACTTCGATGCAATTTCAGAATTTAGATTGCGGATGAATTATGGATGAAACCGAACGACGACGGTCGTGCCGGCGGGGACCTTTGTGCCCGCAGCGGGAGCTTGCTCCGAGGCAACCCCGGTGCCATACACGCGAACGTTCAACCCCAGGTTGGCAGCGGTCACAACCACATCGCGCATCGGCTTGCCGATGAAACCCGGCATGATCACGGGCGCGCCCGATCCCATCGCAACGGCGGGAGAGCTATTGGCGGAAGACGACTGCGCCTGCGCCACGGAAATACTCTTGCCCCTCGCCAGCACTGTCTCATTCCCATGGACACCGGTTGACGGCGAAGGATTTGCCGCTCGTTCCGTCTCCGGCGGCTGCGTCGACGATGATGCCTCGGACGCACTTTGCAGATACGCACGGGCCTCATCCGCGTCAGCAGCGGCGGCCTGGGATTTGGCGGGCGGCGCACGCAAGGGATCGTCTTTCGGCAGATGGTTCACTTCGGCAAACATCGCATCCAGGTCGCCTACCTGCTCGCGATCTCCGCCGATGTCGTCGTGGGCCGTCTTCTTTTGTTCCGCGATCAGCTTGACCGGTTGAATAGGCATGTCATGCGGCACGCCAAGATATTCCAGCACCTGCTGCGCCAGTTCTTGAAACACCGGGGCGCTCGCAGCTCGCCCGAAGTGCGAGCCCACCGATGGAGAATCGACGATCACCGCGACCGTGATCGCTGGATTGTTGACCGGCGCGAACCCTACAAACGACGCGATGTATTTTGTCTTGGAGTAAGTGCGCGTGCGTACATCGATCTTTTGCGCTGTCCCTGTCTTGCCTGCCGCACTGTAGCCGTTCAATCGCGCGGTATCCCCGGTTCCAAACATCACCACGCCTTCCATCATGCTGCGCATTTCCGCCGCGGTCATCGTGCTGATGACGCGATGCGCGCCGGTTGGCAGCGTGTCCGGAATCTTGTCCTCCGGATGAAACGCCGCCGGCGCCAATCGCGGACTTCCTTTCTGATCGGAGGTTTGTTGCAACACGATATGCGGCGGCAAATACACGCCGCCATTGGCAATCGTCGATGCCATCGTCACCAGTTGGATCGGCGTCACACCAACTTCCTGCCCCATGGGAATGGAGCCGATCGTGGTCGCCTGCCAGCGATCGGGAGGTTTCAGCAGACCGCGCGTCTCGCCTGGAAGTTCGATCTCCGACTTCTGTCCAAATCCATACGCATGGATGTACTGATAGAAACGGTCCTTGCCCAACCGCTCCGCCAGTTGGATGGCCACCACCTGGCTCGATTCCGCCAGGGCCTGCCGGACGGACAGCATATTGCCGTGGTGGCTCTCATAAATCATGGCGTCGCGATCGTCATGCACAATCCGCCCGGCAACATTGATCTGGCCGCCGTAGGTTGGAATCGTCGAATCCGGAGTGACGATTTTCTCCTGCAGCGCCGCCGAGAATGGAACCAGCTTGAAAGTCGACCCCGGCTCATATACGTCGCTCACGGCATGGTTCAACAGCATCGCCGGACGAATATCGTGAACATCGTTGGGATTGAACGTCGGGCGAATCGCCAGCGCCAGAATCTGCCCGGTGTGCGGGTCCTGCACCACCACCGTGCCGTTCAGCGCTTTCGTTCGCTCCATGGCATGGTCCAGCGCCTGCTCCGCCATAAACTGGATCTTCGCATCCAGCGTGAGCACCATATTTTCGCCGGGCGTCGGCTCTTTCTCAACGCTGCCGTAGCTATTCCGATGCGCATCCACCGCGGTCAGCATCTGCCCCGCGGTTCCGTGCAACGCTCCGTCGAAGCGATGCTCGATTCCGCCCAGACCGTTGTCGTCGAGACTCACATAGCCCAACACCTGCGCCGCTAAATCGTTATCAGGGTAGTAGCGTTTGAATTCCTTCTGGAAGTAAATCCCCTTCAAGTTCAGCGCGCGTACCCGCGCGGCAACATCGGCATCCACTTTGCGCGCCACCCACGCAAAATCACGCGAACGATGTAGACGTCCATCAATATCTTTGGCGGTGGTGTATCGATCCGAAGGGTCGACGTGGACGATGCGCGCCAGTTGCTGCGCGGTCGAGTTTTTATCTGTAATTTCGCCGGGAACGGCGTAGATGGAATCGACCAGCACCGTCATGGCCAGCGGCTGCAGGTCGCGGTCGTACAGCATTCCGCGTCGCGGCGCGATCTGAAACGTACGATCGTGCTGACGGAACTCCCGCTCCGCATATTCAGAATGGCGAAAGACCTGCAACCATACTAGCCGCGCTGCGATAAGGACTACCCAGACAAGCAAAATCCCAATCAAGGCGACGAATCGCAACCTTGGGATTGGAGCAGAGAGCGCTTGTTTGGGTTTGCGGCTCATGCCGTGGTTCGATCCTGCATCGTGGATGGGCCTTTCGGCCACTCACAAACCGCGTAGCCGTTGCGTACTAGTTTACCGGTTCGACGGCAACGCTGGAACCGTCACCGACGCAAGTACGGGCGAGTTCGGGTCCGCATCCATTATGGCGGGCGCGACCATTTGCCCCGGCTGCGGCGACTGCATGCCAATCTGGTGGGCCAGTCGATCGATCCGCTCCGATCGCGACAGTTGCGCCTCTGTCAATCCAAGCTGATGGTTTTCCTCTTGCAGGTGCTGCAACTGCGCCTTTTCGGTTTCAATGTGGTAGCCGTACTCGATGGAACTGAAATGTTGCCAGCTGTACACCATCAGCAACGCGAAAAAAAACACCGCGGCGACTGCAAAGCTGCGCATCTCGCGCTTGCGGACCGGATCTTCCGCCTTGACCAGGCGCGAATTGTCCAGGCGCTTGTCGAAAAACACCTCGGGAGTGGGCCCGCGACGGGCGCGCTGTTGTGCCGCGAACAGCCAGCGATTGTGTTCCGCCACTGTTTCGGCATTCCACTGACCCTTTTCCCGAAATCTATCGATTACGATACCTGCCGCTGCCATAGCATTTCCTTTACTGAAGGTTTCTTATTGGAACTGTGGAAAGATGGGCCCGCTTCCCCCCGGAAGCGGACCCGTTCACATGGCTCCGCTTAGTGCAGCAGCCATCGCGACGCAAGCTCCAATGGCAAGTACGCCAAAAAATATCGCGCCCCATACTTCCATGTGATTGTCAAAAAAATTGTAGATACGTGACATGCGTTCCTCCTCGAACGATTGGTTAAAGTCCAACATAGGGGTCCACTGCGATACGCCCCTCGTTACGTCCACTGGCCGCGTGCCGTTGCACTGGCCTCAATCTCGCTTGTTGCTGCTTCTCTCGTCCTCACGTCTCAGGCTTCCCTCACTTCTCGGGCCAGGCTCGTTGAGCTGGGAGGGATGGGTGACATTCACTTGCATGCTGTTCTTTCGCCTGAAAGAGGGTGGGACGAACCCGGCCCGAACTTGCTCGGCTTAGCCGCTACTCCAGCTGTGCCGCAAAAATTTTTCCTGCTCCTTGACCGGCCTCTTGCTTTTCGCCGGATGAGTTGCCCGCTCCGCCGCCCGTAATTTGGCGCTGCGCGAACGCGGATTGCTGCGAATCTCTTCTTCGCTGGCGGTCACTGGCTTGGGCGTCAACACCGTCCAGGTCCCGCTCGCCTTGCCCTCTCGAAACGCATTTTTTACCATGCGATCTTCGAGAGAGTGGAAACTGATCGCCACCATCCTTCCTGCCGGCCGCAATAATTGCGGCGCCAATTGCAGCAAGGAAGCGATCTGATCGAGTTCCCCGTTCACGTAAATTCGAAGGGCTTGAAAGACTCGAGTCGCTGGATGAATCCGATCGCTTTTATTTGCCGGGGCGCTGCTTGTAACCACTCTGGCGAGTTGTGCCGTGGTTGTTACCGGCCGCGCCCTGACAATTGCTCTGGCGATTCTCCGCGACCTCCTCTCTTCTCCGAATTTGTAAATCAGATTTGCGAGGTCTTCTTCGCTCACCTGATTTACCACTTGTTCGGCAGTCATTCCGCTGCGCGGATCCATCCGCATGTCCAACGGCGCGTCTGCCTGAAAACTGAATCCTCTCTGTGCCGTGTCCAGTTGCAGAGAGCTGACACCAAAGTCGGCCAAGATTCCGTCCAGGCTTTGCGGTTCCGCCCAGTTCGCCGCTTCCGCGAATGCGGCTGCGTGGATCGTGATGCGGGGCATCTGTTCCTTCAGTTCCGCCTGCAATGCCACAAACCGTATCGCTGCGCTCTCGATGGCCTCCGGATCGCGATCGAATGCGATCAGGTGGCCGGACCGGCCCAACCGGCGGGCAATGGCTTCACTGTGCCCGCCCAGGCCGAGCGTTGCATCCATGTAGGTGCCGCCCGGCAGGATTCGTAAAAATTCGATGGCTTCTTCCAAAAGAACCGGCACATGTCGTTGACTTCGACCGTGCGCCCCCTGAGGAGCGATTTCTTCCACTGCTATAACCCGAACCCAGCCAACGATTCCGCATCCGACTCCGTCAGCGGATTGGCTTCCAGGTTCTGACGGAAGGCGTCATGGTTGGTGACTTCCAAGTACGTCATCATTCCGAACACCACTACGTCTCCGCTTACTTTGGCCGCCTCACGCAAAATCTGCGGCACCAGCAACCTGCCCTGCGCGTCCATCTCTGAAACCTGGCCGTAGTAATTCACCAGGTCCATGAATTTCTTCTTCGCGGGATTGAAGCTGGGAATGGCCGCCAATTTCTGCTCGATCTTTTCCCACTCCTCCATCGGGTACACCTTCGCCGTTTTTCCGTTTTCGCTGGTGATGTAAAACTTCGTCCCGTATTTCTCCTCAATGTGGCGCTTGAATTCCGCAGGCACCTTCAGCCGTCCCTTTTCATCGACCCGGGTTGGATGGTTACCGCGAAACATGCCATGCGCCTCTTCCGTCTTCCTTGCAAAACTGAGAAAACAACCAACTCGGCTCCACTTCGCTCCAGAGTCGCCCTGGCTTCTGTTTTATTCAACCACTTTAGACCACTTTCGTCCACAACTGTATCGCAAACCAGGCGCATGTCCAACAAAAAAATTGAATGGATGGAAGAATTTCTATGTGGAGAGTGGTGGAAAACTCTGGAAAGTGTGGTTATCGGTAGGAAAGTACCCTACCGATGGTGTTGGCGAGGCAGGTTCCACGGCCGCCTTTGCGCTTGCACGGGCTCATGCGAATCACCTTGGAGGTGGATCAGAGTGGTGAATCAGGCTGCTTATGTTGTAAGGATGGAATTCGTTAGCTCGCCCTGTCGAGCGTTGACTACATCTTCGGAACTGACGTAGGAGGCGGCTAGGTCGGCTGTCCGTCGGAGGATCTCATCGGCAACACCAGCCAGGCCAGATAGATCGCGATCAGGATGTTCACCAGCAGGATGGTCAAGGTCCAGTGGTTGGGGTGGTGGATCAGCTTGATCGCTTCCAGCGGCAGCAGCGCCACCGTCAGGAAGAGGGTAAAGTATTCCGCCCACCGCTTTTCCAGTACCAATCCCGTGCCCTCAACGAAATCGAGCCCGGCGTAAATAAAAACCACGGCGCTCAATTGCTTCAGGCGATGGTCGCTCAGTAGCGTGATTTTGTCGAGCAACGTAGCAATGGCCTGCCTGTCCGGATCGAGATGCAACGCTTCAACCGCCTGCAGCGCAAACATATACAGGTCGTGATGGATCATGCGTAGCAACCCGAAGCCCAGGGCGACGAAGAATCCACCCTTCAGCAGTTTGAGCACGCCAATCACTTCCAGCCAGCGATGATGCTGGGGAGGACCTGCGGTTCGGTTTTGCAGCACGGTTGTCACGCCGACCGT
>JAJYVR010000089.1 GCA_021791935.1 Acidobacteriota bacterium | reverse complement strand
GGCCAGCGTCGCAATCACGGTATCGCCCGCGCCGGAGACATCGTAGACTTCGCGCGCCAGGGCTACGGCATGCAGGTCGTGCTCCGGGTCGCGATCCACCACGCGAATGCCGCGCTCGCTCATCGTCACGGTCAGGTAGTCGAGCGCGAGAGACGCAATCAACGCGCGACCCGCTGCCAGCAGTTTCTCCGGTTGCTGCACGGATACTCCGGTACAGATCGATAGCTCCTGCAGGTTGGGGCAGATCGTCGTGGCATGGCGATATTTCAAAAAATCGCTGCCCTTGGGATCCACCAGCACGGGAACATTCCGTTTGCGCGCCTGTGTGATCGCGTGCTGACAAACCCGTTCCGGCAGCGCGCCCTTCGCGTAGTCGGAAAGGATGATGCTGTCCGCCGCCGCAATCTGTGCGGTCAACGATTGCAGCAGGGAATCGATCTCTGTCGCGAACGGCAGCTCCGGCGTTTCCACGTCGAGCCGCATCAACTGCTGTCGTCCCGCCATAATGCGCGTCTTCGAAATGGTGGGCCGCTTCCAAACGCACACCGCATCGGTTGCGATGCCGGCCGTCGTCAGCAGCCCGCGCAACGTCTCAGCCGATTCATCGCTGCCCAGAAATCCAGCCAGCGATACCTGCGCGCCAAGACCAACCAGGTTCATCGCAACATTGGCGGCGCCGCCGGCGACATGCGTGCGTCGCGCAGAGCGCAACACCGGCACTGGCGCTTCCGGCGAGATGCGGCTGACGTCGCCCCACAAATATTGGTCCAGCATCAGGTCGCCAACCACCAGCACGCGATAGCGCTGAAAGCCGGACTCAACCAGATCGAGGACACGATGAAGATCGCGAATCATGCTGTGCTCAATTTATCCTAAACCGCCCGCGTCGCAGATCGGGTCATCGCGGCGTGGAAACAAGGGTGTGGGCCAACGAAAGCCGGGCCAACACGCGATGCACCACTCCCAGCACTTCCGCCGGAAGAATCGACGTGAGGCATTTTTTCTTCTGCTCGATGCATATTTCCAGCTCGCAGCCCCAGCAGTCGGTGCGGTGATACACCACTTCATGCTGGCTTCCCCAGGGGAACCATGTCCGCGGTTTGTTCCGCGCGGCAAAGACCGCGACGCAGGGCGTGCCGACGGTTGCCGCCAGATGCATCGGCCCGCTGTCATGTCCCACAAAAAGTTTCGTCCGCGCCAGGACGGCTGCGGACTGACGAGGAAGAAGCTGTCCGCACAGATTGACGGAACGCCCCGCCCACGCTGTGGCAGCAAGGTCACTGACGGCGGTTTCTTCTCCGGCTCCCACCATCGCCAAGCCGTACTGCGGCAACTCCGCTGCCAGCGTATCCAGCACGCTGCGCCAGTTGTCCGCGCCCCAATCCTTTGCCTGCACCTTGGTGCCCACGCAGCAGGCCAGCAGCGGCCGCCCCTGTACCGGCTCCAAGGCCTCGGCGGCGCGTTTATGCTCGTCAAGCGTCAGGCCCAGGTCCCAATTCGCAGCATCCTGCAGATCGATCGTTCCCAGGCTGCGCATCAAGCGCGCCAGGCGCACCGCTTCCGGCTCATACCATCCGGTCGCGGGATCCAGCCGGTTCGCGCGAGCATCGCGTGCCAACGGCAATCCAATGATCCTGGGAATGCCGCAGAGCCGAAAAAACGCAGCGTCGCGCAGCACCTCGCTCGCCAACCGTCGCGGCGTCAGGTAGACCAGCACCTGGGCGCGATACGCGCGAATTTCCCGCTGCAGTGCGATCAGGTCGCCAAGGCTTCGCGTCCCAATCGGATAACGCATGTAGCTATGCACCAGCCCAGAGCCCTCCAACACCGCAAACGCTGCCGGAGCTTTGCTGTGCACGGGAATGTTCGTAAGCAGGCAGCGCTCCGCATCGGGATAGGCGCGCGCCACCTGATGAAAGCAGGGCAACGCGACGACGGTATCGCCCAGGCTTCCCAGTCGATAAATCAGAACGCGTTCGATGTCAGTCTGCATATGCGTGGAAATCCAATGCTACTGCGCAATTGTTGCCAGCACGATCTGGATTTCATTATCGTCACTCCAGCGCAATGGTAATGGACGGCCCGATCTTGTCCGCTTTTCCTCGTTTATAATCCAGGTATGTCGATTGTGCGCGATCTCGCAGCCGTTGCCAAAGGAATGAGCGTCACCTTCGGGGAAATCTTCCAGCCGACCGAGGTGGAGAACTATCCCGACGGTCCTGGGCCCTTTCGCGGCGCGAAATTTGAAGAGCGCTATCGCGGCAAACATGTGCTGCAACGCGACGAAAACGGCCTGGAAAAATGCGTGGCCTGTTTTCTGTGCGCCGCTGCGTGTCCGTCGAACTGCATCCATATCGAGGCCGCTGAAAACACCGCGGAACAGCGGATTTCCAGCGCCGAACGCTACGCCAAGGTCTACAACATCGACTACAACCGCTGCATTTTTTGCGGCTATTGCGTTGAGGCCTGCCCCACCGACGCCATCACGCATGGACACGGGTTTGAGTTGTCCTCGCTGAACACCACCAGCCTGGTGATGCGCAAAGAGGACCTTCTGGCGTCGATGCCGGGCTCCCCGGCCAAACTGGAATCTTCCACTCGATAACTGAAACCTGCGCAATCGCTAAGATGGAACCAAGGGCTGAAGTTCGCCCGTCGATTCTGTATTTGCGGTCGGACAGTTATGGTGGGACCCTGCATGGCGTCGATGGATGGAACAAATTTCAAGTTGGAGAGGCCGTCAAATGAAGCCGCCTAAATTTTTCTACGTTGGCATCGCCGCTGTCCTCGCGTGCGTCTTTTCCGCTCAGGTTGGTGGAGCTGCGCCAGCCGGCAGTACGGTGCCCCATGGGAGTCAACCCAGCGCTGCTCTTGCGCAGGACCAAGCGCCTTTGATGAAGTTCAAAATACTGAATCAAAGCGCGCAGGAAACAACCTACGCCGTCATTTTCGGCACCGGGGATGAGGTGTTCAGCGGCCTGACACAGTTCGCCGAAGATCATCGTATTTCCGCCGCGAGAATTACCGGCATCGGCGCCATCCAGAGCGCTACGCTGGGATGGTTCGATCCGCGGCGAAAGACCTACCGGCGCATCTCCATTGACCATCAATCGGAAGTGCTTTCGTTGCTGGGCGACATCGCGATGTACCAGGGCAAGCCCGTCGTCCATGCCCACATGGTCGTTGGTTTCCCCGATGGGACCGCGCGCGGCGGACACCTCTTGCAGGCCCATGTTCGACCAACCCTTGAAGTCATTGTGACCGCGTATCCGCGACCGCTGTACAAGAAATTCGATCCGGAGATGGGACTCGCGGTCATTGATCCATCGATTCAAAAGTAGCCGGGGTGCGGGGTGCCCCATTCAAGCCTTCTTGTGGCTTGAGTGGGGACAAACCTATTTTGAGGAGAACGATGCAGAACTTCTTAGAAATTTTACGAGATCGAGTGATCGTCTACGACGGCGCCATGGGCACCAGCATCCAGAAGCATGCCCTGACCATCGACGATTATTGGAACAAGGAAGGCTGCAATGAGCTGCTGGTGCTCAGCCGGCCCGACGTGATTCGCGGCATTCATGCGAGCTTCCTCGAAGTTGGCTGCGACGTCATCGAGACCGACAGCTTCGGTTCGTCGCGCCTCGTGCTGGCGGAGTACCAACTGGAAGACAAGACGCGTGAGCTGAACATGGTCGCCGCGCAATTGGCAAAAGAAGTCGCCGTGCAATATTCCACGCCGCAAAAGCCTCGCTTTGTTGCGGGTTCCATTGGCCCCACCACCAAGCTGCCATCGCTCGGTCACATTGCCTACGATGCCATGGCGGAGGCCTATCGCGAGCAGATTGAGGCGCTGATTGAAGGCGGTGTGGACATTCTGTTGATTGAGACCTGTCAGGATTTGTTGCAGGGCAAGATCGCGCTGGCCGCGTGTGAGGACGCGATGCGCTCGACCGGCAGGCGCCTGCCAGTCCAGATGCAGGTCACCCTGGAAGCCACGGGAAGAATGCTGCTGGGCAGCGAAATCGGCGCGGCGCTGGCGGTGCTGGAATGCTTCCAGCCGGACGTCATCGGGCTGAATTGCGCCACCGGTCCGCGCGAGATGAACGACGCGGTGCGCTTCCTCTGCCAGAATGCGACCCGGCCCGTCAGCGTGCTGCCGAATGCCGGCCTGCCGCAGAATGTCGGCGGCCATGCGGTCTACGCACTGACGCCGGCGGAGCTGGCGCATTTTCACAAACAGTTTGTGGAGGAGTACGGCGTGCGTGTGGTGGGCGGCTGCTGCGGCACCACGCCGGAACATCTGCGCGCCGTAGTCGAAGCTGTAGAACATTCCAAGCCGGCGCCAACCCATGCCGTGGCGCAAAGCGTTGCCGCCAGTGCTTACTCCTCGATCCCGCTGGAGATCGACGGACAACCTGTGATCGTCGCCGAGGAAATGAACACGACCACGCGCAGCCCCGTGTTTCGCGAGATGGTCCGAAGCGGCGATTATGGCGGAATCCTGGCGCTTTCAAAACGCCTGGCCGCGGAAGGCAGCCAGATGCTGGATATCTGCTGCGCCATTGTCGGTGAAGACGAGAAGGCATATATGAATGCCGTGCTCGATCAGATCGCCACGCGTGTGCCCGCGCCGGTGCTGGTCGATTCCACCGAAGCGGATGTGATCGAAGAAGCGCTGAAGCGTATTCCCGGCAAGCCGTTGATCAACTCCATCAACCTGGAAGATGGCGAGAAGCGCACCTCGAAGGTGCTGCCCATGGCACGCCGCTACGGCGCGGCCGTCATTGCCCTGACCATCGACGAAGATGGAATGGCCCTGACGGCGCAGAAGAAAGTCGCCGTGGCGCAGCGTATTTTCGAGCTGGCAACGAAGAAGTATGGGCTGCGTCCGCAGGACCTGATCTTCGATCCGCTGACGCTGCCGATTTCAACCGGGCAGGAGGACTATCGCACCGCCGGTATTGAGACGCTGGAAGCCGTGCGCCTGCTGAAGCAGGAGTTGCCGGAATGCAAAACAATTCTCGGCGTCAGCAACATTTCCTTTGGATTGTCGACCTATTCGCGACGCGTTTTGAACAGTGTGTTTCTGAAAGAGGCGGTCGATCGCGGGCTCGACATGGCCATTGTGAATTACTCGAAGATTTATCCGCTCTACAAAATCCCTGAAAAGGAAGTGGACCTGGCGCGCAGGTTGATCTTTCGCGAAAGGGCTCAAGACGAATCCGGGGATACTTCAGGCGGCGATCCGTTGCAGGTCTTTATGGCCTATTTTGCAAACCTGCAAAAAGATCCCAACGCAGAGCCGGAGCCGGAGGCCGTCGAAGCCCTCACCATTGAGGACAAGTTGAAGCAGTTGATTGTTCGCGGAGAACGCAGCGTCGGGGCGGGCGCGAATAAGCGGTCGCTGGAGAACCTGCTGGAGACCGCGCTCGAAACATACACGCCGTTGCAACTCATCAACACGGTGCTGTTGGATGGAATGAAGACGGTGGGGGACTTGTTTGGCGCGCGCAAAATGCAGCTTCCGTCGGTGCTCGATTCGGCCTCGGTGATGAAAGCTGCGGTCGCATACTTGGAGCCGAAGATGGAACGCGTCGAAGGCTCGCAGCGGGGGACCATAGTGCTGGCCACGGTGAAGGGCGATGTGCATGACATCGGCAAAAACCTCGTGGACATCATCTTGTCGAACAATGGCTATAAGGTGGTGAACCTCGGTATCAAGCAGCCGTCGGACGCGATCATCAAGGCGGCGCACCAGCACAAGGCGGATGCAATCGGCTTGAGCGGGCTGCTGGTAAAAAGCACGTTGGAGATGAAGTATGTGATCCAGGATTTACAACACCTGGAAAGCGACATCCCGGTGATTTGCGGCGGCGCCGCGTTGACGCGGAAATATGTCGAAGACGATTTGCGCAAGGAATACGCAGGCCCCGTGTACTACGCGGAGGATGCCTTTGCGGGGCTGCACGTCATAGGAGATCTGACCGCGGAAGACGCCGGCGTGCGCGCGGAATGCATCGAAGACGGGCGAACGGTGCGGTTGTTCGAGCGAAAAAACCTTTTGCCGGAGGAGCAGACCGGGCCGCAGCCGCCTGTATCGACCGAGCGTTCGAGCGTGATTCAAGACGCGCCGGACATTCCTCAGCCGCCATTTTACGGGGTGCGCGTGAAGAAGGATTTTTCGCTCGACACCGTGTTCGCATACATCAACGAGACGGCGTTGTTCAAGAACCAATGGCAACTGAAGACAGCTTCCGCAACGGATTATGTTCGCCTGGTCGATGAAAAGTATCGTCCGATTTTGCATGAGATGATTGCCGAGGCGAAGCAGACTGGATGGCTGGAGCCGAAGGTCGTCTACGGCTATTTTCCGTGCAACAGCGAAGGCAACGACGTGGTCGTGTATGCGCCGGAAGCGGCGCAGCCGGGGAATACGAAACAGGAACTGTTACGTATTTCTTTTCCTCGCCAGCGCGAGGGCCGCAAACTTTCCATCGCCGACTTTTTTCTGCCGAAAACCTCGGAACGCCTCGATGTCATTGGGTTTTCCGTCGTCACGGTGGGGCAGCGCGCCAGCGATTTGACCAAGGAATTGTTCGACCGCGGAGATTTTACGAAGTATCTATACACGCATGGGCTCAGTGTAGAAACCGCCGAAGCGCTGGCCGAGTACATGCACAAACTGATGCGCGAAGAGCTTGGTATCGGCGGCGAAGATTCGAAAGAAGTGCGGGACCTGTTTCATCAGAAATATCGCGGCTCGCGATATTCGTTCGGCTATCCGGCGTGCCCGAATTTGGAAGACCAGGTCAAGATTTTCGCATTGCTGCATCCGGAGGAAAACATCGGGGTACGGTTGACGGAGAGCTATCATCTGGAACCGGAGCAGAGCACGGATGCCATTGTCGTCCACCATCCCCAGGCGAAATATTTTGTGATTTAGGCTGACCGTCGCGGCGCCTGCGAGGGGCCCAAAATCGCCGCGCGGGGGGCCAAGAAAAATTGGTTGCTAAGGCAACTAAAATGACCGAAAACGACGCAAATGGTTGCCTTAGCAACCAATTTATTTCCGGCAGTTTCCGTCGCCGTAAAGCGGTCGTTGCAACGGACATTGGCACATTTATTGTTGCCGGCCACGGATACTGGAATGAGAGTCCTTTCCCAGGAGTGTCCGTGTCCATTCAAACTATTTTTTTGTCGCGCGCCTATCGGGCCGCGCTGGCCGCGCATCACATTTATCCCGCGTACGCCGCTTGCGAAGCCGCCCTGGAGTCGGGTTGGGGCCGTTCCCAACTCGCAGTGGAGGCGAACAACCTGTTCGGCCAAAAGCAGAGCCATCCTCCGCTGGCTGCGACGGAGACCATTACCCTGCCGACGCGGGAATACCTGCACGATCACTGGATGACGGTTTCGGCCAACTGGGCGAAGTTTCCCGACTGGAGCGAGTGTTTCAGGGCGCGCATGGCTTTGCTGGAGAGGCTGGCCCGCGCCTATCCGCATTATGGAGCGGCGCTGAAAGCGGCCACAGGCGAGCAATATGTGACTGCGGTGTCACTGAGCTGGTCGACCGATCCGGAGCGGGCGGGCAAGGTGCTGGCGGTCTATGACGCACACGCGGCCGCCTTTACGAGTACGCAGCGGGCGGCGTAGAGGGAGCGGAATGTTTCTTCCAAAATGGGCCAGTTGCCACAGCGACACGCAACGCCTCTGTACTGCGGCAATTCTTCCTCCCACCCTTCGCAAAGACGGCGAAGGATGGGGCACCCTGATTGACGTGGTGCGGGAGGCAGAACACATCAGGAATGACAATTCTTCCTCCCACCCTGATTGACGTGGTGCGAGAGGCAGGACACACGGGTACACTCCGGCACATGGGCAAGATGCATCCAACATTCGGTATTCTTATTTTTAAGAAAGTAGAGGGAGAAGATGCCGACACAGATTCATTTTGGGACCTCGGGCTGGCGCGCCATTGTTGCCGACGAGTTCACGCTGCCCAACATCCGGCGCGCGATTGTGGGAATTGCCGGGTACGTTGCGAAGCAGCCGGGAGAGCATCGCATCCTGGTGGGCCGCGATCCGCGATTCATGGGAGAGATGTTCGTCGAAGAAGCTGCGCGACTGCTGGCCGAGCGAGGCGTCGTTCCCGAGGTGATTGCAGGTCCGGCGCCGACACCGGCGATTGCGTATGCGGTGCGACAGCGCAAGACCAGCGGGGCGATCAACTTTACGGCGTCGCACAACCCGCCGGAATATAACGGGATCAAATTTTCCACGCCCGACGGCGCGCCGGCGTTGCCGGAGGTGACGAAACAGATTGAGGCGGAAATCGCCGCGCTGGGAGACGCTGAGGTCCGCCCTGGCGCCGCCGGCAAGAAGTTCGAAACCGTCGATGTGAAGCCGGACTACCTGAAGCGGCTGGCGGAGTTGATCGACATCCAGGCAATTGCCAAGGCAAAGCTGCGGATGGTGGTCGATCCATTCTGGGGAGCGGGGCGCGGGTATGCGCAGCAGCTCCTGACGGAGAACGGGGTTTCCGCAGTGAGCGTCCACGATTACCGCGATGTGTTGTTTGGCGGACATGCGCCGGAGCCGGACGACCCGTTGCTGGGCGATTGCAAGGCCAGGATGCGCGAGACGGATGCGCACCTGGGGATTGCCACGGATGGCGATGCGGATCGTTTTGGGGTCGTCGATCGGGACGGCACGTTTATCCAGCCGAATTACATTATTGCGCTGCTGTTTGAGTATCTGGTGGAAACGCGCGGCTGGCGCAACGGCGTGGCGAAAAGCGTGGCGACGACCAACTGCGTCAACGCGCTGGCGGAGCACTACAAAATTCCGCTGTACGAAACGCCGGTGGGCTTCAAATACATTGGCGAGCTGATCGACCGGGACAAGATTGCGATTGGCGGGGAAGAGAGCGCCGGCCTGACGATTCGCGGTCACGTTCCGGAGAAGGACGGCATTCTGGCTGGATTGCTGGTGGCGGAGATGGTGGCGGTCCGGGGCAAGACCCTGGGCGAGCAGTTGCAGGCCCTTTTTGGCAAAGTGGGTTCCTATTATCCGGTACGAGAGAATTTCCACTTGACGCAAGAGGCCAAAGACAACTTCACTAAGAAGTTGAAGACCGAGCCGCGCGAACTTGCCGGCCGCAAGGTTTCCGCCATCGTCCGTACGGATGGGTTGAAGCTGGTCTTCGACGATGGATCGTGGGTCTGTTACCGTCTGTCGGGAACGGAACCTGTGGTGCGGGCCTATACAGAGGCCCGCTCCAAGGAAGATTCCTTGAAATTGACGGCAGCGGCGAAGCAGTGGGTGCTGGAGTAAGTTACGATGGCGGATGAGGCTTGGACCGTGAGAATGCGCAGATGAATCTGGGACCGCGGAACAAATTGCAACGGCAGTTGATCGCTCGCGATGTTTCCGCGCCCGTGTCTGCATCCGTTCCGCAGGGAAGCCGAATTGCGCGGTTCTCCGCATCCGTGTTGGGGATGCGACGTAAGGCGGCGACCGTGTTGTTTGTGGCACTGTCGGTGTTCCTGGGGGTCTATGCGATTTTGGGTCACGATGGGCTGGTGGCTTACCACCAGAAGCAGCATCAGGCGCAACGACTCCAGCAGCAGATTCTCGACCTGCAAAAGCAGAACGAGAGGTTGGCGCTGCACGATCAGCGATTGAAGAACGACCGCGACACGATCGAGTATGAGGCGCGCGAGCAGATGCACTATACCCGTCCGGGCGAAGTGATTTACACGCTGCCGCAAGCGCCCGTGGCTACACCCGCAGGGAAAGCAAAATAATTTCTCAGCGAACGGATTGGCTTCTGCCAGCACCCTCTGGATTCTTCGCTACGCTCAGAATGACCCATCTCATTTTTGAGTGCGGTATCTGTTTTAGAGTATTTTGGGTCATGGTGTTGACGGTCGGAGAAAGAGTCGTGCTCTCCCACCCAGAGTTCTGTTCACACTCGATTTGAAAATGCTCTAGCGCGCTCGCTTCGAGTCGGGATGTCGGCAGCGTACCTCAGCGCCTGAAGGCGCGATATGGATTTGAACCTGTTCCCCCGGACTGAAGTCCGGGGTCTACCCGCAACCTCTTGAGACACGACAGCGAAAGTCCTACGGATCTTTTGCCGCATACGGCACGGCTGAAGCCGTGCCCTGATACAGAGCGACGGCGAGCGAATTTGGCGCGTTTTCGATCATGGTGTTGACGGTCGGAGAAAGAGTCGTGCTCTCCCACCCAGAGTTCTGTTCACACTTGATTTGAAAATGCTCTAGCGCGCTCGCTTCGAGTCGGGATGTCGGCAGCGTACCTCAGCGCCTGAAGGCGCGATATGGATTTGAACCTGTTCCCCCGGACTGAAGTCAGGGGTCTACCCGCAACCTCTTGAGACACGACAGCGAAAGCCCACGGATTTTCCGCCGCGTACGACGGCTGAAGTCGTGCCCTGATACAAACCCTGCTTCATGCGATCACCAGTAGAGTTGTTTGTGGTGAGGAGTTTGTCTGGATTCTGGTTGCCACGGCGACCCGCGTCGACCTGAGAATGACTCATTTGATCGAGCACTGAAATTCGCTCTATAGCAAAACCAGAATTACTGTAACGTGCGAACAAAAGCAGGTCCCTCGACTGCGTCCTTGCTGCGCGAGGACTTCGCTCGGGATGACAATCCTTTTTAAACTTACAGTCGTGCTGCGTTTGCTCTAGAACTCCAGGTGGAGGCGGACGCTTTCGACGTTGACCGGACCGCGGGCCTGGTTGTAGCCGGGGTGTTCGATGAACTGGTTATCGATGGCGTAGTACACACCGCGCCAGGCGTGGACATTGTAGTACGCCTCCAAAATATCTTCTCTCGCGTAACTCAGGTTCCCATCCCCCAGCAAAAATCCCAGGCCGCCAAACCGCAGGTAATTCTGATGGTCTTTTTTGATGGCATTGGTGACGAAGGCAACGCCGACCTTATCCAGCCTGCGATGCCAGCTTGAGCCTCCATAGTCCCCACCAAAGAGAAATGTCTGATCGTCTTCCGTGTAGGCGAAGGATTCGTGCTGGCCTTCGTTCCAGCCGAAGCGGCCGCCGACGCGAAGGTCCTGGGTGATGTTCTGCTCCACGTTGACGCCGAAGCCATATTTGAGCGCGCCAAATTTTTCGACGGAAGTGATTTCAGGTTTGGGCGTCAGGCCTTCAAAATAATGAATGACAGCTTCGCGGTAGTCGCCCATGTGGGCGTTGTTGCCATAGGCGAGCAGGCGGATGACGCCGTCGCGACCGGGCAATACACCCTTGCGGATTTCCATCTCCATGTTTTGCCCACGGGCGCGCCGCAGGGCCCAGTCCAATGTGATGCCGTTGGCGACGGTGGGCATCAGCCCCAGCACGTAGCGCAAGGCCCAGGCGCGGTCTTGATATTCCAGGGCCGTGCCGTAGGTGTAGCCACGGGTGTCGGCGGCGTAATCCCAGGCGCCGTTGTTGTCGACGGTCCAGTTCATAAATTGCTGGTGGCTGTCGCTCAAGACGGCGTTGATGTCCAGCATGTCCGGCAGGGTGAATTTTCCAACGCGCAGATCGAGCCGTCGGACTGGGACCTGGGTTGCCAGAGCGAGCGGGCCACGCTCCTGCGGCACGGTTTCATTGGCGAGGCCGATGGTCTGGTGGAACTGGACGCGCGCGGTGTAGGGGACGATGCTCAGATTGGGATTTCGCACCACATCCAGATTGGTGAAGCCTGCCAGACCGAGGGCCTGGCTGAGGCCGCGGCCGCCCGCATTTTCCTCGTCATAGATAAATTCCGTTTCATAGCGTGGGGCGGGATTCAGTTGATACCCGAGATAGAGGGTGGCCAGTTCCGAGGCTTTGTATTGAAAGGGCGCGGTGAAACTGTTGGGGCCTTGATAGGGGGAGTGAAAGTTTCCGTGCATCTGATAAATGCTGTTGGCCTGGCCGCTGATCCAATAGCGAGTGGCGTCGGAGTGGGGAAAAAAGGTGAGCTGGTCTTCCCCGGGCGGCTCGATTTTCTCCGCGAGCGACGGAGATGCGGATGCACGTTGCGGCCCTGGATTTGGCGGGGAAAAATCCAGTGCAATATAGAGGATTGGGCGCGGGCCGCTGTTTCCTGTGCCAATGCGGGCAGCGGGACAGGATTCGGCAGGCTGCGTTGCGGGCTGGGGGGCCTGGGGCAGGTCCTGGGCAGCGGCAGGCGACAAGCCCAGGGACACAGCCAGCAGCATAAGCACAGCGAATTGGAGGCAGTCTTTCAACGCAAAATTTCCTGGAGCGCGCGGGGTCGATTTTGTCGGTTCTTTGGCGGAACTAGACGAATGGGCGTGGAATGGCCATGCGCCTGGGGTAGTTTGGATTGCAACTGGACTGGCCCAGGCACGGAAACCCACGGAAGAGCCGGTGAGAACGTGTCTCGATTAGTATATCCCCTTATGGTATATGGGACGGCCGCCGCCCAGACTATTTTGCCTGGGGAATGCGAATTTCAGGACAATTCGGAGCGGGCAAGCAGGACGCGATGGTGGAGTTCAATTGCTTCGAACTGTTCTTCATGGAGAAGAAGTTCCTCGGCTCCTACTACGGCTCGGCAGACGTGAGGGTGGAGTTCGACCGCCTGATCAGGCTCTGGAAGACCGGCCGCCTCGATCTAGAGGGAATGGTGACGAGAAGCCTGGACATATCGAAGGTGAACGAGGCCTTTGGAGCCCTGAAGCGTGGAGAGGTGATCCGCCAAGTCCT
>JAJYVR010000088.1 GCA_021791935.1 Acidobacteriota bacterium | reverse complement strand
GATACTCAAAGTTGCGGCCATCTCTGGGTTCACGGGTCAAGTCGATGCCGCCGCCGAGCGATACATTAAAGCCCTGGTCCCGCGTCTCCGTTCCGATGACCCTGCCGAACTCTCGCGCCATGTCTGGGTCCCAGGTCGCAGTCTCGGCAAGCGACGAAGGCAAAGCGGTGGACTGGCCGTTTTCTCTGTGCCCCAGATCGGTCACGCCAACGCCCGCGCCGATCAATTGCAGTGCCGGGATGCCAAGCCGCGGGATTCCGGGGACAAATCCATCGCCGCCGAGCGCGCCGGGAATTGGACCTTTCAGTCCCTGTTCCCGCCACTGCTGCGCCATGCTTCCATGCACGAGTTGGATTTTTTCGTCGAGGGTCATCTGCTCGATCGCCAGATCGGCCCTGCGGTCCGGGGAAAGGTGCGTATCCATCCACGGCGCTTGCGTGGGTGGATGCTGGGTCGCAGTCGTTTGTTCCACGAGGGCGCCGCCAGCGCAAAAAAAAACAAACGCGAAAAGCATTGCACGCCTTCTTCCATGGGGCTTTCCGGTTGTACGGCCGTTGTCGCGGGTAAAATTCATCGGTACCCTCGTGGAAACATTGTGACTGGCAGGTGTCATGGGCAGGTCGGCCGCGATAAGCGACGCAGCAAACCATTATAAGGCAGGCGCCATTGGGGTGAAGCGAATGGCAGGCTGGAAAGCCAGGGTCTCGGCTGGCGATACTGATTCGTTACCCCACGCGGCCTTACCATTCGCAAGAATGCCTCTATGATGTAGGCTCATCCTCGTGGAGATCCAAGAAAATATCCTTTTGGCCCCGTACACCACCTTCCGCATTGGCGGCCCGGCGCGCTGGTTTATGGAGGCGACCAGCGAGGCCGAATTGGCCGAGGCGGTGTCGTTTGCGCGGGAGAAAAATGCGCCGCTGTTTGTGCTGGGAGGCGGCAGCAATCTGCTGGTGTCGGACAAAGGCTTTCCCGGGGCGGTGGTTCGGGTGGCGAACCGCGGCATTCGCCAGGACCTGGAGGGCGCGTACAGCGTGTTTACCGTCGCCGCCGGCGAGAATTGGGACGACTTCGTTTCCAACGTAGTGGAGCAGGATTTTGCCGGCGTGGAGTGCATGGCGGGAATTCCGGGCACGGTGGGCGGAACGCCGGTGCAGAACGTTGGCGCGTACGGGCAGGAAGTGGCGTCGACGATCGTTGCGGTGCGGGCGCTGGACCGCACGACATTGCGGATGGTGGACTTTGCCGGTGCCCAATGCCAGTTCGGCTATCGCAGAAGCATTTTCAACAGCACCGGGCGCGACCGCTACATTGTGACGGAAGTCGGCTATCGGCTGAAACTGCACGGCGCTCCACGCCTCGCGTACCAGGACCTGGCGCATGCATTTTCCGACTGGACCGAGGGCCCCACGCTGAAGCAGGTGAGCGAAACGGTGCGCAATATTCGGCAGCAGAAGGGAATGCTGCTGGTCGAGGGCGATCCGGACTGCCGCAGCGCCGGTTCGTTTTTTAAGAACCCGGTGGTGTCGGAATCGCACCTGGCGGACATTTCCGCGCGGGTGGTGAAGGAAGCTCATCGCGCGGGATTGATGCTGACCGAGCCGATTCCGCATTTTGCCGCCGATCCTGGATCGGTGAAGCTGCTGGCCGGATGGTTGATTGAACAGGCCGGATTCCCCAAGGGATTTGCGCTGGGGGCGGCGGCGGTTTCCAGCCGGCACACGCTGGCGATTGTGAATCGCGGCGACGCGACGGCGAAGGAAATTCTGGCACTGCGGGATGAGATCCGCAAGAGGGTGCTGGCCCAGTTTGGAATCTGCCTGGAACAGGAGCCGGTGTATCTAGGGGTATGACCGCGTGCTGTTGTCCGCCGGGGCGACAAGGCTTGAATGGGCCACCTGCCGAATAGTTGAAGGATTATGCGGGATAGTTGAAGGATTATACGGGATAGTTGAAGGATTATGCAGGGGCCGGGAGTTGGCCAAACTATTGATTCTGCTTGGTTCCGGTGGTTTTTCATCTGCCCGGCCGGGGAAAAAGTGCCGGTCGCCGGCAAAAAACGCGCGTAGCGTGCCAATGAGGGACCTGGACGCATAGGGGGGTCTATAACCATTCTACCGATTTCGGCCAAAATTCAACGCCAGGTCGGCCGCCGTATTTGCGCGTGACGGTGCAGCCCATCTCAAAGGCGAGACCCATTCGACTCGCTTTCGGCTCGCTCAGGGCAGGCTCTGGGGCACCCGGATTTTCGCTGGTCGTGAAAACAGCAGGTCCCTCCACTCGTCCGCTGCGGCGGACTTCGGTCGGGATGACAATCTTACTTTTCTCGGCGGGGGATGGCGACAGGGCCAGGCGGAGGGACTGCTCCCAACACCTGTAACAGTCGCTCGCGCTCTTGCGATAGGACATGCTCGGGCGCGCCCTGGGCCATGATGCGTCCTTCTTCCAAGGTGAGCACCTCGTCTCCGGCAACAAAGGCCTCTTCCAGATTGTGAGTGACGGTCAGGACGGGAACGCCGCGCTGGCGGGCCCACTGGTGCAGGTTTTGAGAGATTCGCTGGCGACTCTGCGCATCGAGCGCCGCGAAGGGTTCATCGAGCAGCAAAATGGAAGGATTCGCCGCCAGCGTTCGGGCAATGGCGACGCGCTGCAATTGTCCGCCGGAGAGCTGGCGCGGCCAGCGCTCGGCCAGCGTTTCGGCTTCGACAACTTCAAGCAGGCGGGCGACTTTTTTTTTCTGTGCCGACGGTTCTGTTCCACGCAGCGCGAAGGCGACATTGCCCGCCGCCGTGAGATGCGGGAAGACGGCCGGGTCCTGCATGACCAGGCCGACGCGGCGTTTTTCCGCGGGCAGGAAAATTCGGGGCTGACTCCCATGCATTGTGTTGCAGACGATGACGCCGTGCAATTGGATGGTGGCCAACTCGGGCTTGAGCAGGCCGGCGATGGCGCGCAGCAGGGAAGATTTGCCGGAGCCGGACGGGCCGAAGACGACGGTGCGCTGCGCGCGGGCGGCGAAGGCGAGATGCAGATGAAATCCAGCGCCGCCGTGATGAAAGCGGTGCTCGATGTGCACGGTGAGCCAAGGCCTGTTCGGCGGGTTTGGACTTGGGGTGTCAGACAAGGTCGCCGCTCCTTGCATTTCGTGCCGGGCGCCGGCTGTAGAGCAGCATCAACGCGACCAGGCAAATTCCGAGCAGGAAGAGGGCGGTGCGGTTGGCCTGGGCATATTGAAAGTCCTGCACCTGGTCGTACAGCGCGATGGAGAGGGTGCGGGTGGCTCCGGGGAGATTGCCGCCGATCATGAGGACGACGCCGAATTCGCCAACGGTATGGGCGAAGCTCAACACGCTGGCGGTGACGAGCGAACCGCGCGACAGGGGCAGGACGACGCGCAGCATTCTGTCGCAGCGTCCGCTGCCCAGCGTGGCGGCGGCGTCGAGCATGGAGCGATCGACAGCGGCAAAGCCGGCGGCGAGGGGCTGTACGGCGAAGGGCAAGCTGTAGATGACCGAGCCGACCACCAATCCGGCAAAAGAGAAGGCCAGCGGATGGCCGAGAAGGTGGGTGAGGACGCGACCGAATGCGGTGCGCGGACCGAGGGCGACCAGCAGATAGAAGCCGAGGACGGTGGGCGGCAGCACGATGGGCAGCGCGCAGACGGCCTGGACGAAGACCTTGGCGCGGCTGCCGGTGAAGGCGAGCCAGTAGGCCAGCGGCACCGCGAGCACCATCAGGATGCCGGTGGTGACCAGCGCGAGGCGAAGCGTCAATAGCAGTGCGACAGTGTCCATGGGAGTCGTTTCGTGTTACTGCGCGGGCGGTACCAGGCCGCCGTTCGCCAGCAGGTTGCGGCCAGCGGAAGATTGCAGGTCGTGAAGAAAGTCGAGTGCCGTCTGCTTGTCCGATGCGTTGCGGAGAACGACCGCGCCTTGCAGGATGGGCGGGTAGGCGGCGACCGGCACGGCGACAAAGTTGCCTGCCTGCTGCATGGTTTTGACGATGGCGAGAGTTTTCGAGATCAAGGCACAGTCGGCGTTTCCGGATTGCGCGAATTGCGCGGCCTGGGCGATGTTCTCCGCGAAGACGAGTTTGGGTTGCAGGGCTGAGGTGAGGCCGAGGGAGTGAATGGCGGCCAAGGCGGCTGCGCCATAGGGCGCATGAACGGGATCGGCGACGGCGATGCGATGGACGGCGGGGCTGGTGAGCGATTGCAGGGTGAGGGAGTGGGGCAAAATTCCGCGGCGGGCCCAGAGCACCAGCGATCCTTGCGCGTAGGCGACGGGAGCGGACTCGATCGCAAGGTTGGCGGCGACGACCTTTTGCGGGAAGGCGAGGTTGGCGGCGAGAAACAGATCGTAGGGCGCGCCGTTCAGGATTTGCGTGGCCAAGGTGGCGGAAGACGCGTAGGAGACTTCCACCTTTGCGCCGGAAGATTGCTCGAAATTGTGGATGAAGGCGGGAAGAACGGGTTGCAGGTCGGCGGCGGCGGCAATGCGCAGGGTCTTCGTCTGCGCGGGCAAGAACGTTGCGGGGAGAAACAGGGCGCACAGAATCATCGCGGTTTTCCTCTGTTGTATTGCCGAGAAAAGCCAATGTATAGATTCTTCGCTCCGCTCAGAATGACGTGCTTGTCCTCTATGCAAACTGCGGAACCGGTCTAGGAATTTACGAACCGCTCTAAACACGGACCACCATCACTTCCGTGGCCTTGATGAGGGCGGCGGCTTTGATGCCGGGGCGCAGTTGCAGTTCGCGGGCAGCGTCGGCGGTGATGATGGAGGTGATGCATTGGTCGCCGATGGCGATTTTGACTTGCGCCAGCAGACCGTTGAATCGCACCTCCACGACTTTTCCGGACAACTGATTGCGGCCGCTGACGGAGGAGGTGAGTTTCTTCTGCCGGGGCGCGGCGGGCGCGCCGGGGTGCAGCAGGGCCTGGATGTCGCGCTCGTGAATGCGGTAATGGCCGCCGGGAGTTTTGACGGCGCGCAGCTTGCCGCGATAGAGCCACTGCTTGACGGTGGGGTAGGAGATGCCGAGCCGCTGGGCGGCTTCGCGCGGGGTATTCAAGTCTGCCATGGAAAACAGTATATACGAAACTATACGATCTTTGCATCGGTGAAAGTATACGAATTAAGCACAAAGGCAATTCTTTCAATCCCACCCTGGCCGCGAAAGACGCGGCGAGGATGGAATACCTTCGGCCCTTGGTTCTCCGCTGCGCTCAGAATGGCAGGCCCTGTTTCACGCTTCTTTGGCGTGGATGCCGAGGGCCTTCATTTTGCGATAGAGATGGCTGCGTTCCAGGCCGAGGATTTCGGCGGCGCGACTGACGTTGCCATGGCAGTCTTCCAGCTTGCGCAGGATGTAGTCGCGTTCGTAGGCTTCGCGCGCCTGTTGCAGGGAAGAAAACTCCTCGGCATGGCGGCCGGTGACGCGCGCCGCCAAGATCGGCAGGTGCTTGCGTTCAATGCGCGAGACCTGGGGATTCAAAATCATGACGCGCTCCAGGATATTTTTCAACTCGCGCACATTGCCGGGCCAATGATGCAGTTGCAGCGCGGCCAGGGCGTCGGCGGAGATTTCCATTCTTGGGCGGCCGTATTGCCGGCCGAATTGGCGCAGCAATTCAGTCGCGAGCAGGGGAATGTCTTCTTTCCGCTCGCGCAATGGCGGCACGTAGAACGGAATGACGTTCAACCGGTAAAAAAGATCTTCGCGGAAATTCCCTTTGGCAATCTCGTCTTCGAGATTTTTGTTGGTGGCGGCAATCAGGCGGACATCGATGCGGATTGGCTGGGCCGCGCCGACGGGGGTGAACTGCTGCTCATCCAAGGCGCGCAGCACCTTGGCCTGGGTCTTGAGGCTCATGTCGCCGACTTCGTCGAGGAACAGGGTGCCGTTGTCGGCCCGCTCGAAGGTGCCGCGCTTTTCCCGGGGACCTCCTGGCAGAGCGCTGTGGCGATAGCCGAAGAGCTCGGCTTCAATGTAGTCCTCTGGGATGGCGGCGCAATTCAATTCGACGAAGACGCGGTCGGCGCGCTGGCTTTCCGCATGCATGGCGCGGGCGATGACTTCTTTTCCCGTGCCGGATTCGCCATAGATCAAGACGCGGCCGTTGGTGGGCGCCATCAGGCGAATCTGCTGGCGCAACGCCTTGACGGGAACGCTTTCTCCAGTGACGCGGGCGTGCGACGTCAGTTGCTGCTGAAACTCGCGATTTTCGATGCGCAGGCGTCGCGCCTCGACCGCGTTTTTCAGGATGATGAGGGTGCGCTCGATCGAAAGGGGCTTTTCGAGGAAGTCGTACGCGCCCAGCTTGGTCGCCCGCACGGCGGTTTCGATGGTGCCATGTCCGGAGACGATGATGACCTCGGGGCCGGCGACAGCATCGAAGCTCAGGATTTGCCGCAGGACATCGAGACCGTCGCGGTCGGGCAGCCAGATATCGAGCAGCACCGCATCGAAAATCGCATCGCGAACCAGGTCCAGCCCCTCCGCCGCGGTGCCGGCGGTGGTGACGGCGTAGCCTTCCTCGGCCAGGATCGCTTCCAGGGTGCTGCGAATGTCCGGTTCGTCGTCGACCACCAGGATGTGGTTCATTCTTCAACCACGCTGGCGGATGGCGAGGCGAGTTCCGCCACGGCAGGGGAGTCGGCAAACGGGACCATGACGACAAAGCGGGCGCCGGCGGGAGAATTTTTTTCCACGTGGATGTTGCCTTGATGTTCCTGGACGATCTTCGCGGCAATGGAAAGGCCGAGGCCAGTGCCGCGACGGCGGGTCGAGAAAAAGGGGAGAAAGAGGCGCTCACGGGTCTCGTCGGTGATGCCGTGACCGGTGTCGGCAATCACGATTTCAGACATGGTCTGGGCTTCATTGGTTGCGGTCTGCACGGTGAGGACGCGCAGCAGGCTGGACTGCATCGCTTCCGCCGCGTTGTCGATGAGATTGCTGAAGGCCCGTTTCAACGCTTCCGCGTCGGCCAGTACGGGCGGGAGATTGGCCGCAAGGCGCAGCCGGACCTCAATGCCTTCCAGGCGGCCCGCGAACAGCGCCAGCGTGTTCTCCACGACGCGGTTGAGATCGATGGGTTTTCGATCGGCGGCGGGGAAGTCGGCCAGGGCGGCAAACTGATCGACCAACTGCCGCAAGGTCTCGACCGAGGAGCGGATCACCTCGGTCGCGCTGCGCAGGACCTGGGAAGAATCCCCGGTGAGGCCGCGGTCAATGTGGCGTTCAATTCGTTCAGCGGAAAGCGCGATGGGGGTGAGAGGGTTCTTGATTTCATGGGCGACGCGCTGGGCGACTTCCTTCCAGGCCATTTGCTTTTGCGCGCGCAGCACGTCGGTGACGTTGTCGATCACCACCAGATGTCCGTGCACGGAGCCGCGCAACTGGGTCACGGTAAAGATCAAATGCAAGGGGCCGCGGGGGCTTTGCGCTTCAATTTCGGTCGATGCGGCGGACAGGCGGCGACTGCGGCGCAGGACGCGGCCAATTTCATGGGCGGATTCGGTTGGAAAGAGGGATTGAATGGGCTGGCCTTCAATGGGGAGTTCGCCGAGCGGATCGAGCATCTCGCAGAAAGCGCGATTGGCCCGCAGGATTCGCAAGTCGTTGTCGAGCGTTGCGACGCCGCTGGGAATGGTCTCCAGCACGGTTTCCAGTTCGCGACGCCGCTCGTCGATGGCGGCGTTGGCTTCGGAAAGCTTGTAAGTGGAGGATTCGAGCTGGGCGCGGCTGTTCTCAAGGTCGGTCGCCATGTGGTTGAAGGAACGCATCAGTTCGCCCAGTTCACCCGATGCGGCAATATCGACACGAGAGCCGTAATCCCCGGATGCCATGGCGTCCATGGCATCGGCGAGGGCTTCCACCGGCCGGGTGATCTGCTTGGACAGAAACAGGGCCAGCCAACTGCTGACAAAGAGGGTCAAGACTGTCAGCAGCAGCAGGACCAGCAGATAGGTTTGCCGGACCCGCCTGCGCGCCCGCAACAGGGCCCAGTATCTATCTGTGCCGCTTTCAATATCGTGGACCGCGACGCCCACATCGGGGGGCAGGGGCAAGCCAACGACGACGACCATGCCATTCTGCGAGGGAGCATTGCCGACAGAATATGTCGACTGGCCGATCCTCAATATAGGGTCATCGGTGCGGTCGGCGGCCCGCAGTATTTCGTCGGTCAGCGACACTTGCGCCGGCATCGCCTGCGCTTGCTCGTTGGGTTGGACGCTGGAAAGCAGGCTCACCGAATCGCCGTCGGCGGGAAGCTGGTATTGGTCGATCACTTTTCCATCGCGGTAGATGACGACGAATCCGCCCTGGAGGGTGACTTTATGGCGGCGGAAAAGGTCCAGCAGCGGTTTTTGGTTTGCCGAGAGATGGGCAGAGTTGAGAGCGGGTTCGTGGGCGAGGGATTCCGCCTCGGCACGGGCATTGTCGGCGGCGTAGCGGGACATCTCCATCGCCAACTGCATGGATTCGTCGCGCAACTGAACGACGGGCTGCGAAAACCAGCGATCGATCGACCGATTCATCAACAGATAGTTGAACGACAGCATGAAAAAGGCGGGCACCACGGAAAGCAGCAGCGCGCCCAGCAACATGCGGCCCCGCAGGCGTGAACCAAGGACGCGGCTTTGTCCGCTGGCATAGAGCTTCAAAATATTTCGCAGCAGCAGGACGACCAGCATTAAAAACAGGAGAAAGCTGAGTCCGGAAAGGGCGGTGAACAACAGGATGGAGCCGTTATTGTTCGGCGACAAGAACTTGAGGTTGAAGGCATTTTCCGCGACCAGGAAAAGCAGAATCACCAGCGCAAGCGAACCCAATACCACCACGGCCGTTCGTCGGTTGCTGGTCTCCATCCCGGTTGGCCCTCTCAAAAGAGATTATAGGTTCGGGAATGGACCGCGCGGCGCATTTTCCGGCTGGAAAATGTTCCTCTGGAAACGAGAGGCCCAATCTTCTTGTGGAGCTAAATTGTGCCTCCTCCAATACTTGACAGGCCGCATGAATTGAATAAATCTGCAGACGGAGGCTTTATGACTCGCAATGTACGTTTTGTTTTCCGAGTTCTACCGTTGCTGTTGGTCGTGGCGGTTTTTCTGGGCATCGGCTGTTCGAAAAAGCCGACCGACGCCCAGCTTGCCGCCAACGTGCAGAAACAGATTGGGGCCGATCCAGCGTTGCAGGGCCAGCCGATCGCAGTCAGTGCCAGTAACGGCACGGTGATGTTGAACGGCACGGTGAATGGACCGGGATCGCGCGAACTGGCGAGCAACGATGCCTCGAAGGTAGCGGGAGTGAAGACGGTCGTGAACAATTTGACCATGGCAGGCGGCCCGTATCCCAGTGGAGCGCCCATGGATGGCCAGCCGCCGCAGAGCTACTCCGGGATGCCGCCGCCCCCGCCGCCGCCATCGATGAATGGCCAGTCGCAGCAGGGCGGCCCAGGCATGCCGCCTCCTTCTGGATACCAGGGAGCGCCCCCGCCGCCGCAGGGCGCACAGTCCATCGTGGTCCCCGCAGGCGCCAGGGTCCGAGTACGACTGGGGCAGACGCTTTCCACCAGAGGGAACCAGACGGGCGATCCGTTTTCCGGAACGCTGGTCAGCCCGATTGTCGTCAACGGGCAAACGGTCATTCCCGCAGGCGCGCGCGCGCGGGGAGTGGTCACAGAGTCGAAAAGCCTGGGCCATTTTAAGGGCCAGGCCGTGCTGGCCATCCGTTTGGACAGCCTGAGCGCAAATGGACGGACCTATATGGTGCGGACCAGTCGCGTGGAGAGGGTGGAGCAGGGCAAGGGCAAACGTTCGGCCATTTTGACCGGCGGGGGCGCGGGCCTGGGCGCGATCATTGGCGGGCTGGCCGGCGGCGGCAAGGGCGCGCTGATTGGCGGATTGTTGGGCGGCGGCGGCGGCGCAGCGGGGAGCGCGTTCACAGGGAACAAGGACCTGGTGATCCCGGCTGAAAGCATCCTTACTTTCGACCTGGAACGTAGTTTGACCGTCAACCCGTAGGCCGGCTTGCATCCAACCGGCAGGGCGGAGAATCGGTACGAGGAGCTTGCGATGAAGACGCGGAGGTGGCAACATTTCATGGCCATGGCGTTGATTGGGGATGGGGTGATGGCGATTGTGCGGCCACGCCGAGACGCGCAGGCATGGAACGTAGGGCCGAAGCCGTGGCGTGGTTTGATGCGGTACATGGCCGATCATCCCACGCTGACCCGGTGTGTTGGGGTGGCGCAGGTGGTGGCCGGGATTGTGTGGGCGACGAGCGAAGAGAAAAATCAGGAGAAATAAGCCCTGTTCTTTGCGAGGCGACGGAGACGCGCACGGCAGCACGCAAAGAGAAGTCCGCGAAATTGCATCGTGGACGAGGTCGATTCCAGCGAGAACGATTCTGAAGGTGGGCCAATGAACTTTGAGGTGCGGGAACTTCGTGCGGAGGACATTCCCCGGATTGCGGCGACAGACGGCGGGGCGGCCTGGCACGGAGGGGCGAAGAAGTGGGACCAGCGTCTGGCGGAGCAAGCCAGCGGCAAGCGGCTGATTCTGGTTGCGGTGAATGCGGACGACATTTTGGGGTACGGGGCAGTGCTGTGGGCTTCCGGACACGCGCCGTTTCGCGAGGCGGGCATCCCGGAGATGATGGACGTGATGGTGGCGGAGCGGGGCAGAAATCACGGTGTCGGGACGCGGATCATTCACGCGCTGGAGGAGCGGGCACGAGCAGCGGGCTACAAGAAGATTGGCGTGGCCGTTGGACAATTCAGCGACTATGAGGCGGCGCAGAGGCTCTATGTCCACCTGGGATATGCGGCCTACGGGGAAGATGCCAATTCCGGCGTCGCGTCGGCGCCAGCCGGCGAAAAGGGCAGGGTGGATGACGATCTGGTGTTGTGGCTGGTGAAGGAATTGGTGGCGGAGTAAAGGATTCGCCGGTGGCTCAGGCGGCTTCGACGGTGAGTTTGAGGTCGATGGCTTTGACGGCCACTGTTGCAAGGCCGAGGATGCCCTCGCCTTGAAGCGTGGCGCGAAAATCCTTAGGATGGGGCTTCCGGCGCAGTGCTTACGGATACCTGAGGAACCTGAGGTAGAAAGCGGCGAAGACCAGGACAATGCCGATATTCGCCATCAGCCGTTCCCAAAGTCGGCCGCGGAAGAACGCGACATCGACACCGACGATGACGGCTACCATCAACACTGCGTACAGCACGCCGATGAGTCGAGTGCTCATATCCGGGTGGATCGCCATTTCGAGTCCTCCACCAATCTACTCCACGCAAGCATACGCGGCTTGCATGGGTAACCTGGCAGAATCCGTCAAAGGAAGGGTTGCAGCGGACCACGTGTAACAGTGTTGCCGCAGAGCAGAAGCGTATTGCTCGCGGCCGCCTTAGGAGCAGGGCTGAACGCCCGACCTGCGGGTTCAAAGCTCGCAGGATGCGGCGTCCTTTAGTCGATGGTGATGTTTGCGTGCAACAATTCCTGACCCTCGGGCGAGGTGGCGGTTGCGCTCTGTTCGGCGGTGATGAAGACGTCGCAATTTTTGGAAGTCGTGGCCGTCTTGAGTTCGCCATCCAGATTCTTGTTCACACGAATCGCACCTTCGTTCACGGCCGCTCCGCCGCTGGGACGAATCCATAGAATATAAACGTTCGCCGCTTCAGCCAGATTTGCAGGCTTGGCAAGGTTAGATACCTTTACATCGAGCTGCGTGTTGCGATTCTGACCACTTTTGCTGACGGTGACGAGACCGCTTGCCGCCGGAATACTGCTGCTGGCGGTCATGTGGAAGGTCTTGCTGGATGAAAATGGCCAGACGAAAAGGAATAGAGCCAGAACGGAAATGATTTGCATGTTTTCCTCCTATTGAAGGCTTTTGCGGTTGGGAAATCTTGGCGATGATGCCGTTCTTCTGAATGCGTTTGCTGCATCCTTCTTCAGAAGATTCGTATTCCCGGGCACTTTGGAATATAGCCACAGGAAAATCCACCTCTCAGGGATAGAGAGAGAGAGAGGCACGATGCAGCGACTTTCTTAGTAGGATGCGCTGGCAGTCCGACGTGTTGCCTGTCCGAATGGCGGAATATGAGCAAATGGCAGGCGGAGGCCAATGAGGCCTACCAGATACGCTCCGTGGAATTGTTTCCCGCGAGTCGACGCAACGTGGGAGTTGGGCGCGGCGACAACGCCACCTGAGTTGCGATCCAGTTCTTTTGTGCCCAAGAACGAACTGAACGAGCACCCGAGTACCGATTGCCAGGCGGCTTCGACGGTGAGCTTGAGGCCGATGGCTTTGGTGACGGCTACCAGCGTTGAGCGGCCTTGGCAACTTTTGCGATGCCGCCTCTGGACTTGGCAATCTGCCGCAAAACAATGAGAAGGACGCGGGGATCGTCCTCGTCTGCGAGTGCGCCGCGAAGATACTCGGCGGCAAACTTCGGATCGTCGCGAAGCTCGCAAATTATGGCCGGGTTGCGCGAGCTGCCGGCTGGCTTTTTCATTCTGTGTCTGTCTTTCCAGGCGATCTTTCAAATATCCGCTATTTGCGCGCCCGTTCAATGTCGGCGGATTGCTCGCCATTATCGACGCCGCATAACACCTGAATCGTGCACAGATGCCATTGGGCGACTCCTGAGAACTCTGTTTTACAACAGTAGGGACGCGAGGTCGCGAGCTTCGCGAACCGATTCCCAGGAGTCACCCAAACGGTGAGCAATGGAAATCGGAGTACGCGTCGCAGGCGCGTGAATCAAGCGGTTCACGCAGATATTCCGAAAGCTAATAAAATCGGGGCTTCGACGCCCTATGGCTTCCAAG
>JAJYVR010000087.1 GCA_021791935.1 Acidobacteriota bacterium | reverse complement strand
TTCGTCCATCCTGATTCTCCTCTTCGTGCGCTTGGCGGCTCACGTTTGGAGTTTCTGGGATGGACTCCCGTAAATGTCAAACTGCTCGGGTCCCCCGGCAGAGCCGGGGGACTTTCCCGGTCGTTAAAGACGCTGAACAAACGGCTCTGCGGACGCGGCCATGCCCATGCCACCTGCCTGGCGCTGCGGCGCTGGCCAATGCGGGACACCTGGCGCCGTATCTGAACGGCAAAGAGATGGCGATGGAAGGCGCGCTGCCGCTGGGCATCACGGAATGCGCGGAATTTTCCATGACGCACTTTCAGCTTGCGCCCGGCGACCGGCTGGTGCTGATGTCCGACGGCGTGGCTGAAGCCCAGGACGAGCGGGGACATCTCTTCGGGTTCGAGCGCATCAATACAATGCTGCAACAACCGATCACGGCGGCGGAAGTTGCGACGGCCGCGCAAAAGTTTGGCCAGGAAGACGAGATCAGCGTGCCGGCGGTGACGCGCAAGGCAAACCTGAACGCGGAGGTTGCATAAAAATTCCGCGTGGAAGGGCTTGGAGAGCGGCTGACGGCAGCCAAGCGTGGCCGCGAAGCTTCCGGTCCGGGACTGCCACTGTCTCTATGGCGCAGGAGGCGGTTTTGGCTTGCTCAGGCGCATGTTGAACCCAAAGATTGGGCCCCAGACATTGATCCCGAAATCCTCATACTTTGGCTGAGACAGGTAGGCATTGGAGACGTGCATATAGGTTGCTCCAGCATCCAGGCTAAATCGGGGATTGAAGTCATACCGCACGCCGCTGCCCATCATGTAAGTGAATGTCAGGTCCTGTCCCTGCGCATAGAGCACCCCGTCGGGTCCCTTGGCGTTGATGTCTCCCACGCCGCCCCGCATTTCATAGTAGGGGACAACTCTCCAGTTACGCGGGATGAAATTGCGCCGAATACCGAAGTCGAAGGCCGCATACCGTGTTTCCGCCCCTCTTGGAATCGCAGTGAAGGAGCCGCTGAAGGTAAAGTCCGTGCTGCCCCTTAGAATCGATGGGCCGTGGATGCCATCCACCTGCCAGCGGAGCGAAGCGATGTTGGGTACCAGAGTGTACTTCAGCGGCCATGTCGTATACGGACTGCCCAGAAAAACGTCGAAAATGAGGGGAATGTTCCAGGGAAGCCAGCCCACTTCATAGGAAAATTCCAGCTTGTTTCTGTAAAAGATGCTTCTGTTAAAATCCGCTTTCGCGTGCCGAGCGGTTTTACCCGACGAGGGGACTTGTGAATGCTGGCCAAGCGCGGGACAAGTGAGAGCTGAGAGTGCCAGCGCAAACCACACCTGGTTATTTCCACGCATACCAGTGGACGCTCCGGTCAGAGGATGTCGATGTTGGCGTCACCAGCAGAATACAGATGTCGCGGGCAGCTTGCACGTAGAATCCTGGTCGCGCGGGCGCAATTGGAGGAGGGTTGGCGCGCATCTAAAAAATCCTGATACGCAACTGGCCCCGAACCGTGTAGGATTGGCGTTGATTTATGTCCACTCATTCTGCCATTACACCGACCTTGCCTGAATTTCAGCGTCTGGCGCGCAGCCATGACCTGGTGCCCATTTGCAAGTCCTGGACCGCCGACCTGGAGACGCCGGTTTCGGCCTTTCTTCGTGTTGCCTACGGGGAGCCGGAAGCCTTTCTTCTGGAGTCTGTAGAGGGCGGGGAAAACGTTGGAAGATATACGTTTATGGGGATTCGCCCCTACAAAAAAATCCTTGCCCACGGCGACCAGATTACGACCTACACGGGCGACAAGGCTGAGACCAGCGAGGGGGATGTTTTCGAGCTGCTGCGCGACTCCCTGGCAGGGCACGCGGCGGCCCGGCTGCCGGGGCTTCCGCCGTTTACGGCGGGGGCGGTGGGATTTTTTTCCTACGATGCGGTCCGCCTGATTGAAAAGCTGCCGGAAACCGCCAAGGATGAGTTGGCCATGCCGGAAGCCTGCCTGATGTTCTTCGATACGGTGCTGGCGTTCGACCATGTGAAGCAGGAGATTTTGTTGATCGCAACCGCCGATTTGCAGCGCTACAAACCGCAGACGGCGTATGCCAATGCCGTGCGAAGGCTGCATGATCTGGAGCGACGGCTGGCCAAGCCGTTACCCAAACACACGCGACACACGGTCAGCGGCAAACTGCGGTTGAAACCGCGCACCCGCAAGAAGGATTTTCTGGCCGGGGTGGAGCGCATCAAGGACTACATTGCGGCGGGAGACATTTTTCAGGCGGTGCTGTCGCAGCGGTTCGACGTGGAGCCGGGGGTCGATCCGTTTTCCATCTATCGCGCGCTGCGGATTGTGAACCCTTCGCCCTATATGTATTTTCTGCGGATGGGGCTGCGGCGGCCGGGAGATACGAGCCTGGTGGGTTCGTCGCCGGAGCTGCTGGTGCGGGTGCATGGGCGCACGGTGGAGTATCGCCCGATTGCCGGCACACGGCCGCGCGGCGCGGACGAAGTGGAAGACCGCCGGATTGAGGCCGAGTTGCGCGCCGACGAAAAGGAAACAGCGGAGCACATTATGCTGGTGGACCTTGGCCGCAACGATGTGGGCCGAGTGAGCGAATACGGCACCGTGCAGGTGAAAGACCTGATGTTCGTGGAGCGCTACTCCCACGTGATGCATCTGGTGAGCGCGCTCGAAGGCAAGCTGCGGCATGAGCTGTCGGCAGTGGATGCGTTTCGGTCCTGCTTTCCGGCGGGCACGCTGACGGGCGCACCGAAAGTGCGGGCGATGGAGATCATCGAAGAGCTGGAGCCAGCGCGGCGCGGGGTTTACGGCGGCAGCGTTTTCTATGCGGATTTCTCCGGCAATTTCGATTCCTGCATTGCTATCCGCAGCCTGCTGATGCGTGGACGGCAGGGTCATATTCAGGCAGGAGGCGGCATCGTTGCGGATTCGGTTCCGGAGAAAGAATTCGAAGAGAGCGTCAACAAGGCCAAGGCCGTGGTGCGGGCGATTGAGAGGGCGAGAAACCAATAGTGTGGTCTCGGAACCCCACTCAAGCCAACTCGTTCGGCTACGCTCAGGGTGGGCTTGAATGGGGCACCGAGCTGACCGATCTAAGATCAGACAAGGAGACTTGTGTGAGTGCCACGCCCAAAGTTGTTTGCGAAAAACCGAAGCTGCCCACTTTGTGGTTGGACACGTCAGTCATCATCAAGCTGACTAAAGTCAAGCTTGGCGAGAAATTGCAGCCGGTTGAAGTTGCTCGGCTGACGCGCCTGCGGACTCTTGTGCAGGAACTTGTTGCCGCTGGAAAGCTGATTTTTCCTCAGTCAGATCAGGAAGAAGAATACGTCGTCGGCGCCGCCAATCGGCGTGATTCCGAAATTCACCGCGATTTCCTCGGTTTGTCTCTCGGCGTCAAGATGCAGCATCGGCAAGGCATTTTCGATTGGCAGGCGCAGCTTGGAATGGAAGCCTATGCCAAGAGCTCTGACACAATCAACGTGGGCGTTGACGCATTCTTTTACGGCGATCCCGCCGACGAGCTTGAACAGGCTCGGAAACGGAATATAGTGATCGGCACACATCCCACCAGGCTTCCAGAAATTCTTGCAGGGCGCGATGCTGCAAAAGTCCAAGTGCTCGAAATCTGGGAACAGTTGAGGCAGGAATTTGTCGCCAAGAAACGCCCATACGAAGAACAATTGGAAGCGGAGAAATGTGGGTATGCCGACGCAATGGCTTACAAGGTTGAGGAGTGGGAAAAGAAACTGGCGACAGGCGTCCCCGACTCTTGGGCGTTGATGGATGTGCAGGGATTTCTGATGTTCCGTGCGGTCTGGAAAGATTTGGGTGGCAAACCTGATGGTCTCGAAGGCCTGCACAAATATTTCCGTTCCGACTACCACAACAATCTTCCCACCCCAAAGATCGGGAATCAGTTGGGGGCCGATTTGTTGACGGGAAACGAAGTCATTCAATCTGGCGACGTGATGGATGTGGGGCTGCTGTCTATCGCGATTCCTGCGTGCCACTACGTTGTGACGGACAATCGGCAGCGCAAGAGGATTAAAGATCGCGGGATCGATAAGGATTGGGGAACCGAAGTCTACTCGATGTCCGATATTGACGGCTTATTTCAGCAGCTTGAAAAGCTGCGCTAATTGGCAGGCTTGACTCCGTGTAGCAATTGGACGGGTGGCCGATCAAAGCCGGGACAAAGCCGGGACAAAGCCGGGCGGCGGCTCGTTCGCGCTTTGTTGCGATCCATTTCGAAAGCGAGAGCCATTGGATCGCCGCGCGAAGGGATCGTGCCGCAATAAACTCCCAGGTCTCAGAAGCGAGACCTGGGGCACCCATGTTCCGCAGTGTGAATTCTCGTAAATCGTGCATTCTTCACATGGAATAACTTGCTTATAGTATGCTTTATGCATGTCGAGACCGATGATCGATCTTCGTGACGTCCGCTCTGTGACCGAGTTCCAGAGAAATGCCAAAGAGTATGTCGGCAGGCTCAAAGACTCGAAAACTCCGCTGGTGCTGACGGTCAATGGCCGCGCAGAACTTGTGGTGCAGGACGCTGCCAGTTATCAGGAGTTGCTCAATCGCTTGGAAGAGCTGGAAACAGTCGCGGCGATTCGCATCGGCTTGCAGGATGCGAAACAAGGCCGCGTGCAGCCGGCGCGAAAGGCCCTGAAGAGACTCGGGGCCAAACTTGGAATTCAGCGTTGAGATTACCTCGGCGGCCCTGGCCGACGCCGAGGCGTATGTCAACTTCATACGGGCCGATCGAGGAGAACCCATGGCCGCCGAACAGTGGTGGAATGGCCTGATCGATCAGATCCGTTCGCTTGAAACGCTGCCGCGAAGGTGCTCGATCGTTCCAGAACAGAAATATTTTGAACAGGAAATGCGGCACCTTATCTACGCTTCTCATCGAATTATTTTCTCGATCCACGAACATACCGTGACCGTATTGCGGATCTATCACGGAGCGAGGAAATCCTTACACGCCATCGGGTGAACGAGGGTCGGGCAGGACTTGATATCCTCATACCAGCGTCTCCATCATGATCCTTGTCCTCGACAATTACGATTCGTTTACTTACAACCTAGTGCAGGTGCTGGGAGAACTGGGCGCGGAGGTGGAAGTTCGCCGCAACGACCAGGTGACAATTCAGGATGTTGAAGCGCTGGCGCCGGAGCGGATTGTGATCTCGCCCGGCCCGTGCACGCCGCAGGAGGCGGGCATCAGCATTCCTCTGGTGAAACACTTTGCCGGCAAGGTCCCCATCCTGGGAGTGTGCCTGGGACATCAGGCGATCGGCGCGGCCTTTGGCGGCAGAATCATTCGCGCGCCGCGGTTGATGCACGGCAAAACCAGTTCTGTCGAGCACGACAGCCGCACAATTTTTCGCGGCATTCCCAGCCCGATGGTTTGCACGCGCTATCATTCGCTGATCGTGTCGGAAGACGGATTGCCGGAGGAATTGCAGATTTCCGCGCGCTCCGAGGGGCTGATTATGGGGCTGCGCCATCGCAATTTTCCGGTGGAGGGCGTGCAGTTTCATCCGGAGAGCGTATTGACCGGCGAAGGCGCGCGCATGATCGCCAACTTTTTAAAGCTGGAGTAGAGGATGTTTTTTTTACGTCCGGGTTGCGTCGCGGGATGCCTGACGATGCTCGCGGTTGCGTTGGCGGCGGGGCGTGCGGGAGCGCAGCAGACTCCATCGCAGCCGAACACGTCGCCGGCCATCGCGGCGCAGACGATCGGGCGCCTGGACCCTTCGGCCACAGCGGAAAGAATTCAAGTCTCGGGCGCGGTGACGTTGACCGGCGAGGGCACATCGCTGGGCAATGGCAGCTCCGTCACGGCGGGGAACGTGACGCTGCCGATCCACTTGACGCGCGGCGGGCAACTGGACCTGTGCGCGACCACCACGGTGCATCTTTCGCAGCAATATAACGCAGCCGACGCCAACAGTCCGCTGATGGTGGCGCTGGACCATGGCGCGATGGAGGCGCATTACAAGGTCGGCAAGAATTCCGATGTGGTGCTGACTCCGGACCTGCGCATTCTGCTATCGGGGCCGGGGCAGGCGGACGTTCGCATTCGGCTCAACGATCATGGAGACACCTGCGTGGCGAACCGCGGCAACAACGCGCCCTACGTTACGGTGAGCGAGCAGATGGGCCCGGGCGTGTATCGCGTGCAGCCGAACCAGCGGGTGACGTTTGAGCATGGCAGCGTCCGCGATGTCGTGGACAACGAGCCGCAGCCGTGCGGCTGTCCAGCGACGCCGGTGGTTTCGGTCGCCAGCGGCGGCGTGCCTGCCGAACCGGGAAAAACAGTGGCCAAGCCGGGTGAAGCGGTGGCAGCCAAGGCGGCGGAGAAGACGGAGAATGTGGGCGGGCCCAGCTCGACGCCGGCGGACACGGCGTTTCCGCTGGCGGAAAGCGAAGGGCTGGCCCCGCCGCCCGCTGCTCCGACGACGCCGGTTGTGCCACCGGGAGAAGTACAGTCCGAAGTGACGACGACGCTGAGCTATACCGCCCCGCAGCAGACGGTGCCGACGGGAACGCCGTCTGGCATGGCAACACCGGAAAGCGCCGCTACGGTCGCGAGCGCGCCTGCGCCGGGGTTCGGGCCGTCGGTGAATACAGGGCCCGTGATGATGGCGCAACCGGCCCCGCCAAAGCCGAAGCAAAAGTCAGGCTTCTTCCATAAGATTGGAAGATTCTTCGCAAAGATTTTTGGGTAGAAGCACGTCTTTGTTCTTCACTGTTACGGTGATACGGACACCGCTCCGTCCCGCTCTAGCTTCGCCAGGCGTGGGACACCCGGCCTTCGTCAATTGCACCAGGCGCGACGCCTCCCGGTGGTGGGTCAGCATCGCCCACTCGATCCTGGGATAAAGCGCGCGGGCACGCCTGCTGTGTCCATCCTTGCGAGGCAAGGGTGGGAGTGCATTTTCGTCAAGGTGAGGGATTCCTCTCCTATCCTTCGCAAAAAAAGTCGCGAAGGATAGGACACCCATCGATTCTGGGCGGGTTGCTTCAAGGCTGCGGCGGCTGGGCTACACTGGAGGGGTTGGCCCTTCGCGTTCGGCGGCGGAGTCGTCGCGGACGAAATTCCGACAGATATCTTCAGCAGAGAGCATTTTCACTGTTTTGTAATGCGGGCGACATACTATCCCACCCTAGCTTCGCCAGGATGGGGCACCCATGCCGCTCACACTACCGGCGAAATGCTCTAGCAATCAAGGAGCATGGTTTCTTATGGCGATTCCCGCCACACAGCTACGTCCCGGCATGATCATCAAGCACAACGGCGAACTGCATTCCGTTTTCAAGGTGGAGCATCGCACTCCCGGCAATCTGCGCGCGTTTATCCAGGCCAAGCTGCGCAACCTGCGCACCGGCGCCATGTACGAGCATCGCTTCCGCTCGCCCGACCCGATCGAGCGGGTGGTGGTGGATGAAGTGGCGATGGAGTTCCTGTATTCCGATGGCGACGACTACTACTTTATGAACACGGAGAACTTCGAGCAGACGAATTTGAACGGCGAAACGCTGGGCGATGCCGTGGAATACCTGATCCCCAACCTGCCGATCAAAGTGTCTTTCTTCGATGGCATCCCGGTGGGCATCGACCTGCCGCAGGCGGTCGAGATGACGGTGGTGGAGACGGAGCCGGGGCTGAAGTCCGCGACCGCGTCTTCCGTGACCAAGCCGGCCAAGCTGGAGACCGGGCTGGTAGTGCAGGTGCCTGCGTTCATCAACGAAGGCGAAAAGATCCGCGTCGATACCGCCGAGGGCGCATACCTGTCGCGCGCATAGACGGCTTCCCTCTTCCATGGGAATTCAGGACCCATCCCATCTCAGATGTTGCGGGGACATGGTTTAGCGTCGTGGAAGTGGTCGCAGTCGCGCTGGCGTTCTGGTTGAAACTGCGCACGGAAGAGAAGTTCATGCTGGAAACCTTCGGCGAGCAGTACACGGCGTATCGGCGGCGGGTCAAGGCGCTGGTTCCTTATGTGATCTGAGCGGCGAGCGATCGTCTGGCAGATTTCATCTTTCGCGGGTTGCGCAATTCTCCGTTCATCTGCGACACTGCCCTTGCTGCGAGACCAGTTTTCTTGTTACGGTGAGTCGCCACGGGACAATATGTGCATCCGTTTTTTAAGGAACGGATGCGCCGGATTTTTCTTACTGGCAAACAGCTACAGGAACACCGATCCATGGTGCGTCATTTTGTCGTAAAAGGTCGGGTGCAGGGGGTTGGCTTCCGCTGGTTTGTGCAGCGGGAGGCATACGAGCTTGGACTGCGCGGCTGGGTGCGCAACACTGCGGACGGCGATGTGGAAGTGCTGGCGGCGGGCAGCGAAGAACAGCTCCGCAAGCTGCACGCAATTTTGGCGCGAGGCTCGCGCGGTTCGCGGGTGGATGGCATTGAGCAGCGCCAGAGGCCGGAAGCCGAGGCGGAAAGCCTGCAGGCATTTGAGATTGAAGGAGCATGGTGAGCGACGGCGGTCCTGCGTGGCTGACGGCGACGCGCGCGCTTTCACTCCTCCGTTTTCCTGCAGCAATCACGCAACTTGAATAGTTTCGAAACGAATGAAGAAGAAGGGGACCGCTGCAAATGTCGCAACTGGAAATCGATTGTGAGCCGCTGAAGAAGTTGATTCGCACTGTACCGGACTTTCCCAAGCCCGGGATACTGTTTTACGACATCACCACGCTGCTGAAAGACAAGGGCGGTTTTGCCATGCTGATCGATGCGCTGGCCGCGCATTATTTTGAGAAGGACATCGACCTGGTGCTGGGCATTGAGGCGCGCGGGTTCATCTTCGGTCCGGCGCTGGCGTATCGCCTGAACGCCGGCTTTGTGCCGGTACGCAAGCCGAAAAAACTGCCCGCAAAAACGGCGCGGGTCACCTACGACCTGGAATACGGCACCGATGCGCTGGAGATTCATCTGGACGCAGTCGAAAGCGGGCAGCGGGTGGTGATCGTCGATGACCTGCTGGCCACCGGCGGCACCATGGAAGCCACGGTGAAGCTGGTCCGCCAACTGGGCGGCGAAATTGCCGGGCTTGCCTTCGCCGTGGAGCTGGATTTTCTAAAAGGACGCGAACGCTTCGAAGGGCTGGACGTCTTTAGCCTGCTGCACTACAACGAATAGCAACAAGATCGCTCCCCGGACCAATAGCGGACATACGGCGGAGATTGCTATCGGTGCGCTACCCGAACGACTTGTTCGGTGACGACGTAAACCGAGCGCCACAGACGTCGGTTGCGTTGTCGCGCGGCGGTGGGTAGATACTGGAATCTATGCCTCTTCGTTCTGGATTTGTTTCGATCCTGGGCCGGCCGAATGCCGGCAAGTCCACGCTGGTGAATGCGCTGGTGGGCGAGAAAGTCGCCATTGTGACGCGCAAGCCTCAGACCACCCGCAACCGCATCCACGGGGTGCTGGAAGTGGACGCGGTGAAGGGCAAGCATCCGGCGGCGCAGATCGTGTTTGTCGATACGCCGGGCGTGCACAAGCCCGCCAATCTGCTGGACAAACGCATGTTGCAGGAGGTGTATGGCGCGCTGGAGACGCGCGACGTGGTGCTACATGTGGTGGATGTTACGCGGCGGCTACGCTTGCCTGAAGTGAAGCAGAAGGTCACGGAAATTGATCTGGATGATCTCGCGTTGCACTCACTAGAAGCAGGTTCCTCGACTGAGCCTGCCCTGAGCGAAGCCGAAGGGGCCGCTGCCGCGACCTCCGCTCGGGATGACACATCTGCCGAGAAAAACGCTCCTTCATCGACCAAGTCCAAGCATTCCGAGCACTCGCTCGAAAATGAAGACGTTTACATTCTGGAGATGGTGAAGAAGCTGGAGTGTCCGGTATTCCTGGTGCTGAACAAGATTGATGCGATCGACACGAAGGAATCGCTGCTGCCGCTGATTGCGCAGTTCAGCGCGCTGCACAATTATGCGGAGGCGATTCCGGTTTCGGCGCGCGGCGGCGACGGTTTGGAGCGGTTGGTGGAGAAGCTGGTGGAGTATATGCCGGAGGGGCGGCGGCATTTCCGCAAGGGCCAGTTCACGGACCAGCCGGAGCGTTTTCTGGCGGCGGAAATCATTCGCGAGAAAATCCTGAATTTGACGGGCGAGGAAGTGCCGTACTCCAGCGCGGTGGCGATTGAGCGATTTGAGGAACGCAAGATGCGCGCGCCACTGCCGGGCAAACCCAGGCCGAAGCCGCTGACGAAGATTTCCGCGGCCATTTTCTGCGAACGCTCCGGGCAGAAGGCGATCCTGATCGGCAGAGGCGGCTCCATGCTGAAGCAGATTGGCATTGCCGCGCGCAAGGAACTGGAATCGTTCCTCGGCATGCAGGTGCATCTGGAGCTGTTCGTAAAAATTGCGGACGACTGGCGCGGCTCGAGCGCGTTCCTCGACTCACTCGATTGGCGCAATCAGTTGGAGAGCCTGGGGAAACATCAGCAGATGAAGGACTCGGCGGACAAATAGAACAAGGCAAGTGCCGGGGTCGTTCGGTCGCCGTGGCGACCCAAGGATCGCGCGCCCCCATTGAAACCATGCGGAGGGTGGGCTGTCCGGCGAGGAAATCGGTGCAAGAGGCTGACCGGAAACGCTCGAATATGTTTGGATAGTACCTGGGAGTGGCGGTGAGCGAAAAACATCAACAGGAATGGATCGCAGTCTTTATCTTGGCGGTCTGCAGCGCGGTGGTTCAATTGCCGATGTACGGACAGGCCAACGCCGTCGCCGCCGCGCAAGCGGAATTGCCGGAGTTCATCCAACAGGCCCAGACGCTGCGAATTCCGATCAATGTCTTCGGCCGTACCACCATTGCGGCGGTCAACGGCCTGAAAGCGTCCGACCTGGTGCTGGAGGTGGATGGCAAACCGCGCAGCTTTCAACTTTCCCGCCCATGGGAGCAAACCGTCAACCCGAAAACAGGGCAGCCGGAGGACCGTCCCAACCTGCTGATCATCCTCCCGTTCGATGGGCCGCAGTACCGCAACGATGCGATCGACGATGCGCTCACCAGCCTCAAGTCGAAGCCGAACCTGGATTGGAACATTTCCATTCTGGACGATGGCGGGGAACAGACCGCATACGCGCGCGACATGGGCACCGCGATTGCGGATCTCAAGAGGATTCGAAGCGAAAACCCCGCCAATACCGATCTCGAAAGCTGGCGCCGGACCGCCTCGCTTGCCATTGCCAGTATGCGCGTTCTCCCTGGACGCCGCGTTGCGATGTCGCTGGGAGACATCTTTCACGAGATGGTGTTCGACGGCGATATTTTGATGTACGAAAACTATGAGGCCCACGACGTGGCGTTTGCCGCTCGCAGCGCCGGCGCTGTAATTTATGCCGCCGACAGTTTTCACGAAATCGGCAGTCTGCGGGGACTGTTCCCGTACTACTACACGCTTGGTTTTGGCCCATGGATGCTGCTGACTCGGGACGACCATCTGGAGGGCTGGATCTCCAATTTTGCAGACGACACTCTCCACGAGATTCAGCAGGATGGAATGGGCGCGTACGATCTCGATGTGCATCTGGACCCGAAACAGATGGATGGGCGGGCGCATGCCGTGTCCATCGCGTCGCGGCGTCGAGATGCGATTGTGAACGCTCCCACGTTCTACATGGCGCCCAGCCTGGCGCAATTGCAGGAACTGTCCAAAGGCTCGGCAGCGCTGCGGCAGGCGCTGCAATCGCCGTCTTCGGATGCCGGCTCGCCGCTGCAACTGGGCACGCAAGTGGAATATTTTCCGCATCGCGACGGTCATACGGGGACCCAAATCGTCAGCGCGGGAATCCTCTGGACCTCGGCCACGCCTCCTCCGCCCCATGTGGAAGTGGCGATGCAGATGCAACAAATCGACACCGGGCTGATGATGGGAACGATCGTTGGCCGGATGGACTGGTCTTCTCCTGAACCGGTCTGGACCATCTCCGCGAACGTAGATCCAGGGGCGTATCGGCTGAGCATCGCGGCTGCGGACCCGACGGAAAAAATTGCGGTGGGAGCGACCCGGGAACTCACAGTGGCGTCGCCCAGTTCCGGAGAAACGGTTCGCATCAGTTCGCTGGCGATCGGCAGATCGTGTATCTTTTCGCCTCCGTCGCCGCAAGCCGCCAATCATGGGTCGACGACGAATTATTTGCAGGCCGGCAAATGCACCATCCAACTGGAACCGAGCCATACATTTTCTCCCGACGATGTCCTCTGGACCCTGGTGCGCATCCGCCCTGTCGGCAAGCTGGCGCAGCGCCCGTCCAAAAACTGGAAGGGCAGCTTCGTTCTTGTCGACGGAAAAGGTTCGAAGCTGGAGCAAGTGCCGGTGGCGTGGCTGACCGCGAAGGACGGAAGTTTTGTGGCGACGGCGGCCATCCAACTGAGCGACCCGGAACTGAAGCTGACGAATGGGGAATATGACGTGTGGCTTACGCTGAAAGGCCCGGGGATCGAGCGCGATTATGCGGAGGATGCGCCGTTCCTGGTGGATGGTGCTGGGGATTCTACGAACAAGTAGATTGGATTTGGCGAAGCGAACATAGAGCCGATTCCCATCTCACCCTTCCGGCGCCGCGGCGACAACGATGGAATGCCCCCGGCATTCCGTAATCCCATGTCTCAGAGACGAGACATGGGGCACCCGGATTGTTTGTCTTGGGGAACAGCAGGTCCCTCCACTGTGGTCGTCCGCCGAGGCGGATCGACCTTCGGTCGGGATGACAAGGCCATCTCTGCGGCCAATGCGGTCCCAGGTTAGCCCAAGTTCGTCACGGAAATGACAGTTTCGGCTATTTTGACCTGTCGGAGGGAAGCAAGTCCTGTTGGCTCAACAGTGGGATT
>JAJYVR010000086.1:10167-12908 GCA_021791935.1 Acidobacteriota bacterium | reverse complement strand
GAATGAAACGTTCCGGCATGTTCTGGACGGTCCGTGGCGCCAACGCCATCCTCGCCCTGCGATGCTGTCATCTCAACGGCCGCTTCGAGACCTCCTGGGAGGGCCGCCAAGCGGCCTAGGTTCCACTCTTATCTCGCACACCCGCCTGAAAGGCGGTGGGTTTAGACCCGGTGATGGAGACTAAATAATTGGCACAGAGGGAGGTTCCGGAAAAGAAAGCACGAAGCGAAACCGCATGTTGTCCTGGTACCACTGCGGGAAGGCGGTGTTCCACAGGTTGTTGTAAAGGTTGCAATGTACACCTTCGATCATGTCTGGAGGCTGATTGTTGAAGTTCGTCAGCAACCGTTGCCCAGGCGCGATCAGCGGAGCATCCAGCGTTTCCAGCCGGAAGCTGCCGTGCGCATCGCTATACCGCACAAAGCCGTCGACCGCATGCATGTGCCTTGCACCGAACGAGATCACATCCTGCGGCGATACGGCTTGGTTCAATTTCTCCATTTGCCATCCATCGCGCGCTGGCGCATCTGGAGAAAACGAAAGCCACATCGCTTCCGGCAGGCGGTTGGCGCGCTTGTCCCGGGCCCAAAGTGTCAGCTCAATCTTCGGAGTATCTTTCGGAAGAAGAATCTCCAGCATGAGACAGCGCGGCCAACTGACGAATTCAGCCTCCCGCGGGCCGGGATCTGCAAAGCGCAATTCGGCAATCACTCGATGCGCCTCCTCAGTCTCCTCATCCGCCATGCTTTGCAACTGCGGCACCCAGTCGCGTGCTACCACCGGATACGCGCTCAGTCCCGGTTTTCCCCAGATGTTGTTCATAATTTTCAGGAACTCTCCTCGGAAACTGGCGGGGACTTTCAATTCCGGGGGTATCGTTGCAAACTGGCGCACATAGCGGTCGCATTGCCGGCTGTCGAACGTTTCATACCGGAAGAGCGCCAGCGGATGCTCGCTGGATGCCCATTCACGCCCAGTCTTCCGGTCCTGCAGGCGCTGGATCGATCCATTCGCAGGGTCGAGAGAGAGGATGAAATAGCGCGTTTGATATTCTTTCCGGGCTTGCCGCTGACCGAGTGATGGTGCCGGTGTTGCCAGCGAAGCAAGGCGAGCCTCTGCCTCAATTCGCAGAGCCTCCGGGAGCGTCCGCACGGCGCGGTCCACATCGGCGTCTTTTTCCGCCCAACACGCATCGTACTTTTGGAAGACGCCGACGTCGGCGCGCGCCTTGGCGAGTTCGTCCGGCGTGTAGATGCCGTGCCGGTCCAGCAGCTTGCCTTGGCCGGGAAACGCTCCAGTGTCGAGCCCCCAGTTGTGCTCGGCTACAAGAATCAGCCGGGACATGAACGCGAACTCGACCGGATCGCCGGGCCGGAAGGCCCCACGCTGGAGCCATTCCCGCCGCAGGCGGCAAAGCTCGCGAAAGCGTGCCACCCGCGCAGGATTCGAGCCGGCTCCGTAGATCCAGACGTCCCCGATCTCTTCAGTCAGCACCGGCAGTTGCCGGCGTACCGGACGAATCGCTGCGGCCACCCTGCTCAGGTCCGTCGCCACAATCCGGGCATTCGGAAACTGGCGGTGCAAGTCTGCATAGTATGCCTTGATCTCGCTGATCAGGTGCGGGCCGGAGTTGTCATTGCGGACATTGATAGCCACAGCCACGTCCGTTCCGGGTATGGCAGCAGTTCCCCCGTAGCCCTGGTGATAGAGGACCATCAACTCCTTTCCATTCGTGTCTCGCCAGGTAAAGAGGTGAGGAAATGGCGGCACGTCCGGCGGATGCAGGTTGGCCCCGATGTCGAGAAACTCGATCCCGGCGGCAACCGCCGGAGAGATGATGCCGCGAGTGTGACCTGGAACGTCCGTCAGCTTGCCTGCAATCGTGGTTTTGCCGAACCGTTTGTCCAACGCTTTCGAGATCCCGAAGGATGATTCGACCAGCGAACAATCCAGCATTTCGCTGTCCCAGGTAAATGGCATGGCATGCCAGGCGATATGGCCGTTGGTAATCGCCTGTTCCATTTTTTTGCGGTCATCCGCCGAGGCCTGCTCCAGATACTCATAGACCATCCACGCGGCTAGCGTCCAAACGTATCGCTCATCCCCGCGTACCTGTTCCAGTTCCAGCGCAGTGTCGATGGCCTGGGGGACGTATGTGTCGAAATAGGTGCGGATTACGTTGGCTTCAAAGTCGGTGAACCCCAAATCAAGATGACATTTGGCGACGACATAGACTGTCTTGATGTTTTCAGGATGAGAAGTCGCCTGTGCTTCTGCTGCTGCCCGCAAGGTGCCGGGAGCGCAGTGGAGAGCGAAGGTGGCTGTCGCGGCCTTAAAGAAATCGCGTCGTTTCATTGCTGCATTTCACTCGCATGATGGGGATCAAACTCAAAGAAGTTATGATACTATCATATGATGATTTCTCGGCAAACCTTAACGTCAAAGGTCTTTGACTGGCTGATGGATCGGATCCGGACCGGAGAGCTGAAGGCCGGTGACCGCCTACCGACGGAAAAGGACATGGTGAACCGGCTGGGCGTCAGTCGAACCTGTGTCCGTGAAGCGATCAAGTCGCTGGAAGCATTGCGGATTGTCAACGTGCGTCCGAAGTTGGGAGCGGTACTGCAGGAGCCGACCGCGGCTGCCCTTTTCAACGCGGAATTGTTCTCCGCCGCGGTCAATTCGAAACGAACGGACACGCTAATGGAGTTTCGCAAGATTCTGGAAGTCGGTCTGGCCTC
>JAJYVR010000086.1:0-10157 GCA_021791935.1 Acidobacteriota bacterium | reverse complement strand
CCCTTGCCGCGGAGAAAGCAGAGGCGGGCGATGCACTCTCCATCGCCCGCAGCATGGCTGCGTATGAAGAGGCATTGGAGCAGGGCCGCCAGCCGTACCAGGCCGACATCGATTTTCATCTGGCAATAGCCTCGGCGGCAAAAAATCCCCTGGGCCACATGGTGCTTACGGCGCTGGCGCGGCCGCTTTCCCAGCAGCTACAACTGGCAGAGGCCGTTCCGGGAGCTGCCGAGGAAGGGCTGCGCGACCATCAAAAGATCGCCGGCGCCATTGCCGAACGCAACCCTGATAAGGCCCGCGGCTTTATGCGTGCCCACATGGAAAATGCCGAACGCTACTGGTGTATCGCCAACAGCGGCATGGCCTCGCAGGAGATCCTTGAAAGCGTCGCGAATGTGACCCTTGAAAACACCCGATGACTTCTTCACTCTCTTTGAAACAAGACCCAAGGAAGGGCGATACTGAGCTCTTCGCCGTAGCCCGGCGGGAACTTTTTACGAGTGTCGTCGGCGACTCCATGGACAAGCTGGGCTTCTATCACCAGTTTCTTCCGGCCGCCATTCAGCCGCTGCGTCCGGAGTTTGTTCTGGTGGGCCGCGCCATGCCGGTGCTGGCGGCCGATGTATTTCAAGAGCGCGTTCAAGGCTCAGCAAACAGTCTGTCGGAGACGCCGTTCGGCCTGATGCTTCAAGCACTCGACGACCTGAAGGAAAACGAAGTGTACATCAATACCGGTTCTTCTCCGCGCAGCGCCCTGTGGGGAGAACTGATGACCACGCGCGCCAAAAGGCTGGGCGCCGCCGGCGCGGTGTTGAACGGATATATTCGCGACACGCGAGCCGTTCTGCAGCTAGCGTTTCCTGTGTTTTCCTGGGGCAGCTTCGGACAGGACTCCGGGCCACGATACAAAGTGATCGATTATCGCGTTCCTATCGAGATTGGAGGGGTGCGTGTGGACCCCGGCGACATCGTATTTGGCGACATCGACGGCGTGTGCATCGTGCCGCAGAGTATCTCGCTGGAAGTATTTGCCCGCGCTCTCGAGAAAGTCCGCGGTGAAGGCAGAGTTCGCAAGGCTCTGGCAGAGGGCGTAAGCGCGGTGGAAGCGTTTCACCGATACGGCGTGATGTAAGTCGACCCGCAGATTGCAACGCTGACCCAACGCCAAATTTCTTTGAGATGGATTGGGAGATCAAACGATGAAGTTAGGTCTTGGCCTGTATCGTCACACTCTGAAACGCGAATACTACGACTTTGCCCGCCAGGCGGGCTGCACCCATGTCATTGCACATCTGGTGGACTACTTCCATCACGGAGACACCAACCCGCGGGACAACCAGCCCACCGGCGACCAGTATGAGCCGTGGGGCGTAGCCGGAGATCCAAGCCGTCTTTGGACCGTGGAGGAAATGAAGGCGCTGCGCCGGGAGATTGAAGCCGCTGGCCTAACCCTGGCTGGAATCGAAAACCTGGACCCCGCACACTGGCACGACATCCTGCTGGACGGGCCGCAACGCGCTCGCCACATCGAAAACGTCAAGACGATTGTATGCAACATGGGGGAAGCGCAGATTCCTGTTTTGGGGTACAACTTCAGTCTTGCCGGCGTCTGCGGGCGGGTACGGCGGCCCATCGGGCGCGGCGGAGCCACTGTGCTCGGCATGGACGGCCCGGCCGATAAGCCCCTTCCGAACGGCATGGTGTGGAACATGGTCTACGACACGAATGCTCCTGCGGGAGACCTGGCGCCGGTTCCTCGCGAGGCTATGTGGGACAGGCTATCGCGTTTTCTCGAAGAGGTGGTCCCGGTCGCCGAGAGAGCGGGCGTCACCTTGGCCGCTCACCCGGATGATCCTCCCCTACCGACGGTGCGGCAGCAGCCGCGTCTCATCCACCAGCCGGACATGTATCAGCGGTTGATCGATGCCGTCCCAAGCGCAAACAATGCGCTCGAATTCTGCGTGGGAACCCTGGCCGAAATGACGGAGGGCGATATCTATGAAGTAGTTGATCGCTACAGCCGTCAGGGAAAAGTCTGTTACGTCCATCTGCGCAATGTAACGGGCAAGGCGCCGCACTATCATGAAACCTTCATCGACGACGGCGACGTCGACATGTCCCGCGTTATCGCCATCCTGCAACGCAATAGATTTGATGGGGTTATCATTCCAGATCACACACCCACCATGTCGTGCTCCGCACCGTGGCATAGCGGCATGGCTCATACGCTTGGCTTTATCGCCGGGGTACTGGCGACGCTGCAACGACAATCGACAGCAGATGTCATCGAGCTGTCCGCCCCCAGTTCTACTGGGGGTAAATCAAGTGACCGACGGGGAGACACTTATGTTTGAAATGAAGAACCATACAGCCATCGTCACGGGCGCCGCAACCGGCATCGGCGAAGCCATTGCCGAAAGGCTCAGCCAGGCCGGAGCACGCGTCGTCATTGCCGATCTCAATCTGCTGGACGCAGAACAGGTGGCCGCACGCATCGGGAATGGGGCCTTTGCGCTTGAAGTGGACATCACCCGTACGGAGTCCGTCGCCCAGGCCGTCGAAGAGGTGCTGCGGCGTACCGGCCAGATCGATGCACTGGTAAACAACGCGGGCATCGCTGGCCCGGCTGGCCCGATCTGGGAGCAGACCGACGAAGCGTGGCAGCGCGCAGTCGCGGTGAACCTAAGCGGAATTTTCTATTTCTGCCGCGCCGTGTTGCCCCACATGCGCGCGCGGAAATATGGACGGATCGTCAACATCGCTTCCATCGCAGGCAAGGAAGGCAATCCGGGGATGGTTCCCTACTCCGCGACCAAAGCCGGCGTCATCGGACTGACAAAATCCGTGGGTAAGGAAGTTGCGACGGAAGGAATCTGCGTGAATTGTGTCAGCCCGGCCGTGGTCCAGACGAAGATTCTCGATCAGTTGACGCCGGAACAGATCGAATACATGACGTCGAAGATTCCGATGAAGCGAACCGGAAAGCCGGCGGAGATCGCCGCAGTGGTGCACTTCCTCGCCAGCCCCGACTGCTCGTACGTTACCGCGCAGTGTTATGACGTCAGCGGAGGCCGCGCCACTTACTGAGACCGAGAGCACTGCCTCAATCCTTTGCAATCGAATCATCCGAGTTGCGCAGCAGCAACTCGATCTGGGCCTCCTCGTCCGCACGGATACAGCCTCCTGCCGATTCCAAACAACGGTGAAGTTCCGGCAGCAGGGTTCGTCCACCGAAACTAATTCTTGTAGGATGTCGGCCGGCTTCCTGCGTGCATACGATCCGAATTCTCATATTTTCCTGCATGATTACGTCGACGGATCTCCTACCCCCCTTTTCTGATATCGAAACTTTGCTATCGCCACCGCTCCCGCTTGTGCTATCCGATGCGAGTTGCTACGTTCGATTAGTTGTCAAAGTGGATCCGGGTAAGGGATGAAGATTCTTTGCTTCAGGTGTTCGTGGGCGGGAGACGGTGTTTAGGCATTGAATGCGGGGATAAGTGACAGCAGAGATTCCCAACTACTCCGTGCGTGTATTCAAGGCCGCTCAGGCGGAGGTTCCGCGTCCAGAGGTCTTCTGGATGCATGGCTGGGGCGAGTGGGAAACGCTGTATTTTTACATCGGTTTGATTCGCGGAGGAGGAGTGACGGCGCTGGTGAATACCGGGCCGCCGCACGATCTGGCGGATTTGAACGCCGCGTGGCGACAGTTCGCCGGTCCGCGCTGTCAAATGCTCCGCGGCCCAACAGAAACTGTAGATGCACTGTTGCTTCGTGCGGGAGTACGGGCGGAAGAAGTCACGCATTTGTTGCTGACGCCTCTGCAGTTGTATGCAACGGCGAATATTGCCATGTTTCCGAAAGCAGAGATATGCATCTCGCGCCGTGGCTGGATCGAGGATATCGTCGAACGGTTACCGTGGTTGCATGTTCCTCGAGACATGTGTATCTCCAGGCAGACACTCGCCTATTTGCAGGGCGAAGCGCGCAGCCGATTCCGCCTACTGGATGCCGAGGAGCGCGTATGTCCCGGCATCGAAGCGGCTTGGATCGGTACGCATCATCGCAGTTCCGTGCTTTATATGGTCACTACCAGCCGGGGCAAAGTCGGGTTGAGCGACTGCGCTTTCAAGTACGGCAACCTGATCGGCCATCCGCTGGGCATAGGAGAAAGCCTGGCAGAGGGTTACGCCGCGTACACCCGCATCCAACGCGAAGTCGATCACTTTATTCCTTTGTACGATCCAGACGTTTTGGAAAGATATCCGGACGGAATCATAGCATGACGCTCGTCGCACGATTACCAAAGTGAATATGATGAAAAACAATACAGAAGCCTACAGGCCACATTTGACGCCGGCTCCGAATCGTCTCCTCGGCAAGCGCGCGCTGGTAACCGGTGGTGCGCGTGGCATCGGACAGGCCATCGCATCCCGCTTCGCTCAGGAAGGTGCAGACATCTGCATTGTCGATATCGACGTTTCCGGCGCGGAGCAGACGTTGCAGGATCTGCACTCTCCGGGAGCATGCGTCATGGCCGTTCAGGCCGACGTGGCGGACCGTTCGTCCGTGGAACAAGCGGTGGAGCAGGCGATCGCGGGCATGGGATCTTTGGACGTTCTGGTCAACAATGCAGGCATCATTACCTTCGGCTCTTTGATGGAATGCAGGCTGGAAGACTGGGACCGTATGATGGCGGTCGATCTGACGGGAGCGTTTCACTGCACCCAGGTCGCAGCACAGCGGATGGTGCAGCAAGGCCGCGGAGGCCGCCTGATTCATCTGGGATCAACCGCTGCCTTGATGCCGGCGCCGCAACAGTTTGCCTACAGCGTGGCCAAGAGCGGACTGAAGATGTTGAGCCAGTGCGCGGCCCTGGAACTGGCTCCGCATAACATAACCTCGAATCTATTGTGTCCGCAGGGAGCGATCACGGATATCAATCGAGAGCTGCTTCGGGATCCTGAACTGATGAAAGCCATAGAGAAAAAAATTCCCGTCCGACGTCTGGCGTCTGTAGAGGAAATCGCCGCTGCCGCAGCGTTTCTTGCGTCGGACGAAGCGGCTTTCATTACCGGCACAGAGCTTGTGCATGATGGTGGTTGCACCATCAGCGGTCTCTGGTGGCGTTGAATCCGAAGGAGAACTCAAGTGCGAATCGCGAAGGTCCGAACCAGGAACATCGGCTTTTCCCGCCCGCCTGTAACGCTCAAGCGAAACCTGGTTACGAACACATCGCAGTTTGAAGACTTTGAGACCCGTTCTGGCGGGTGGTTCGGGCGGGCCACGTGCACGCTGGTGGAGGTCGAGACCTCAGACGGGCACGTCGGCATCGGCACTGCCGGCGCGTTTCACGGAGGAGCCAAGTCGCTGATCGACGACTATTATGCCGAGCTGATCGTTGGGGAAGATCCAAGGCGCCATGAGCACCTGTGGCAAAGGATGTATCGGACCACGGTTCGCTTCGGCAGGTCTGGCAGCGCGATGGCGGCGATATCCGCGCTCGACATTGCCTGTTGGGATCTGCACGGCAGGCTGGAATCAAAGCCGGTCTATGACCTGCTCGGAGGAAAGACACAGACTGCGGTCCCGTGCTACTGTAGCCGGCTCTATGCACTCGAGGACCAGGCAGCCCTGGCTCAAGAGGCCAGACACTGGAAGTCGTTAGGCTTTGTGCGCCTGAAACAACGCTTCGGCTTCGGCCCGAAAGACGGCCCCGCGGGCATGCGGAGCAATGTTGATCTGGTCCGTACCGTGCGCGAAGCGGTTGGTGAGGAGGTGGAGTTGGCTGCCGATGCCTACATGGGTTGGGACGTAGGCTATGCCATGGAAATGGCAAAGATGCTGCGTGAATTCCGCCTCTCCTGGATCGAAGAGCCATTGATGCCGCACGACATCACCGGATATGCAGAGTTGCGGCAACGCTGTCCGTGGCAGCGATGGAGCCACGGCGAACACCTCTACGGAAAGTGGGAGTTCAAAGATGCCATCGACCGCAAAGCAATAGATATTCTCCAGTTCGATGTCAATCGCGTTGGCGGCATCACAGAGGCCATGAAGATCTGCGCACTCGCGGAGGCCGCAGGCCTACCCTCAGTGCCGCATTCCAACGAGGCGCACAATTTGCATGTCATCTTCAGTCGACCACCAAATGTCTGTCCGGTCGTTGAATATTTTCCTGACGTCGAGCCGGATACGGGAAACGAGCTGTTCTGGAAGCTGTTCTCCGGGCTGCCTCAGGCGACCTCCGGCAAGCTGACCTTTGACAGCCGTCCCGGACTTGGTATTGAAGTGCGCGAGGACATTGCGGCGGGTCTGTGTGTGGGCTGAGCCATATCCATCGATGAGCAAGTTGTGGTCAGCGCGTTGTTGCGGAGGCTATACGGGAGATCTCATTGGGGTCATCGATCGGGTACAGCTTGGCCACGTTGGTCGCGGTTAACATCTCATAATGTGCGTAGATTGCGGGCGCCACATCCCGATGGCGCAGAACGTCCAGCGCGATCTGGATGATGTCCTCCCCGTATCGCTCCGGGAAAAACGCGACCGCGCCGATCAGCCGGGTTCCCTTGCGTCGCAACTCGGCCCGAGCCTCCGGGATGGCGCCCAGGCAGACGGCGATGCAGTCGTGACTGCGCCCGGATTCCTCAAACGCGCGCAGCGCTCCCAGCACTACCATGTCATTGATGCCGGTAAGCAGCGTCGGACGAGGCGGCGTGAGCCGAAGGTGCCTCCGTACCGTCTCGAACGCCTTGAGAAAGTCCCACCGTGCCTCGATAGATACATAATCGCGTTCCGTGAGGTGCGGCAATACCTCGCGGATGCCGGCATGTGCTCCGGCGAGACGAAGCTGGGGCAGCGGACCCGCCGCGGCCGCCTGTAGCAGCATTACTTGATAAGACTCGCGGTTCCAGTGCTGTTTTGCCCACCTGCCGAGAAAGCGGCCGGCCGCCAGCCCGGTGCGATAGTTGTCTGCCCCATAAAATATGGCGTTGGGATGAGGAATCTCAATTGCGATAAGCGGAATGCCGGCCTCGCGAAAGATCTCCGAGATGGCATGGGCGACCTTGGTGTGGGTCTGAAACTCCAGCACCAGATCGACGCGGCTCTCCACCAATTTGCGTGCGTTCCTGAGCGCCGTTACGGCGCTGTAGCAGTTATCCAGAGATACCAGCTCGATGTTCTGCCGAGCCGCCGCTAGCCGGATGCCGGCAGTTACCGCAGCGGAAAACGAGCTCTCTTCAGCTTGTGCGGCATATCCTATACGAAATTGGCTGCGGCCGGCGATGGTCAACCTCGATCTGTAACGCAAATTCGCGGAGCGTTCCAGCAGTCCGCGTTTTGTGAGTGTGTGGAGGATGCGAAATGCGATTGTTTTGTTCAGGCCGGTTTTGTTAATGATGTCCCGCAGCTTTAGCCATTCCTCACTCTCCCGAAAACACTGCAGTACGTCGCAGGCCCGGGACACAGTTTCCAGAAGATAGGGATCGGCGGCGCCGTGGTTGGGGTCAACTACCCCGCCCGGTTTGGCCTGCGGTGGTGTCGTCGCGCCTCCGTGCCTCGATGCCTGTGACGTACCCTTGGAAAGCCGCGTCGGGCCGGTTGCGGTGGTCGGATTGGGTTTGGCGGCACTCAAGTTTATCGGCGGGTCGCACCACGGGATTCGCAACTCTACAGCGGAACGCGGCACCTTTCCAATTCGCCCATGGCTTCGCAGGTAAGTATAGATCAGACGGGCCCGCAGAAAGGCCGTGCGGAGGGCGCACTTTTTCTCACTGCCGCTGGATATAAAATTTCTATTATCGAAACTTCTAGAAACGCGGCCTGCGCGCTTGACGACGGACAGCGGTACCCCCTATAGCTACTCGGGAGAGATTGCAGTCGCTTTGCTTGGCAGCGGTTGCGATGCGACGCAGGAAAGGAATGTATCCGTGAAAGTATCGTTTCAGGGTGTTATCCCAATTCTGCCCACACCCTTTACCGCTGCGGGTGAGATTGACGAGGCCGGCTTTGCGAATGTGGTGGAAGCCGCGATCCGCGGCGGGGCACATGGGCTGGCGATGTTCGGCATGGCCAGCGAGTATTACAAGCTGACAGAGGCTGAAAAGAAACGGCTGTCCGCACTTTTGATTCAGCAGACAAACCAGCGATGCCCAGTGGTTCTCTCCATTGTTTCTCATGCGACTCGCATCGCGGTTTCGGAAGCAGTCGCTGCCGTTGAGGCTGGGGCAGACGCGCTGATGGTGCTTCCACCCCACTTTCTTGCTCCTTCGGTTGAGGCGATTCTCCGTCATATAAGGCAGATCGCCGCTTCCGTCCCGGTTCCGATCATTGTGCAATATGCCCCCCTGCAAACCGGCAGGACGATCGAAGCGCAGATATTTGCCCGTCTCAAGGAAGAGGCGCCGAACATCGCTTCTGTCAAAGTGGATCTGGTTCCTTCCGGTCCCACGATCTCCAGCCTGTATGAGCAAAAAGTGCCGACCATGGTCGGATACATGGGCCTGCATCTGCCAGAGGATTTTTGCCGCGGCGTTGCGGGAGTGATGCCAACCGTTTCGGTCTGTGCGGCGTTCGTTGAACTGTGGCGCCTGCTGGCGGAAGATCCGCAGCGCGCAAATGAGATGCACCGCCAGTTGCTACCGCAGCTGAACTGGATGATGCAGTCGGTCGAATTTCTGATCGCAGCCGAAAAAGAACTGTTGGTCCGTAGTGGAATTATCCATTCCACGCATTGCCGTGAACCCGCATATGCGCTCGATGCGGTTCAGCGAGAGGAACTCGAAGCGCACGCAAGCCGACTGGGGTTGTGGTTTCCGAAGTCAGGCTAGGAAGCGCAGTTCTCGCGCAGACGTCCGCCAGCGTATACGTACTCTACCAAAGGAGAAATGCAATGTCGCAACGCTTTGCCCCTAGTTCCGGTCTCTTCGCGGTTCCACTCCTGTTGCTCACCGTCACGCCGGCCTTCGCGGATGCCTGCGGCAATCTGGCGGAGATCAAGCTGCCCGACACGACCGTAAAACTGGCGCAAACCGTCGCTCCGGGCACGCTCGTCCCTCCGCTCGGAATGCCCGCGGCCGTCTTTCACAACATGCCTTCTTTCTGCCGAGTCGTCCTGAAAATCGCACCCTCCTCCGACTCCGACATTGAAGTCGAGCTGTGGATGCCGAGCACCGGCTGGAACCGAAAGGTGATGGGTCGGGGCAATGGAGGCTTTGCGGGAATCATCTCCTATGCGGAGATGGCCGGCGATGTGCGCCACGGCTTTGCTACGGTTTCCACCGATACCGGGCATCCTGGGGATTTGCTGCATGCGGATTGGGCCAGCGGCCATCCGGAAAAGATGATCGACTACGGCTATCGCGCCATCCATCTAATGACTGTCCAGGCCGAGGCCCTGATTCAGGCCTTCTACTCCAGCCCGGCAAAATATTCCTACTTCGCCAGTTGCTCGAACGGAGGGCGTCAGGCATTGATGGAAGCGCAGAGATATCCGGACGACTACCAGGGCTTGCTGGCCGGCGCGCCCGCGAACAATTGGACGAACAATCTGACCGGATACATCTGGAACGCGCAGGCGCTGACGGCTGCGAAAGACAGCTTGATTCTGCCTGCGAAGTTGCCTGCCATCAGTGCCGCGGTCGTCGCAGCCTGCGACGCACAGGACGGGCTGAAGGACGGCGTGATTCAGGATCCGCGGACCTGCCATTTCGATCCTGCTGTCTTGTTGTGCAAAGGGGCGGAGACCGATCAGTGTCTGAACGCCGATCAGGTGCGGGCGCTGAAAACAATCTACGCCGGTCCCAAAGATCCACAGGGTCATCCGCTCTACACGGGCTACATGCCGGGCGGAGAACTGGGGCCGGGCGGCTGGGCAGGATGGATCACGGCCCCGGAGTTTGGCAAGAGCGGCCAATACCTCCTTGGCACGCAATTTTTTGCAAACATCGTGTACCAGAATCCGAAGTGGGACTATCGCACGTTGAACTTCGGCGGCGATATCCAGTCCATGAACCGAACATTCGCCGCTCTACTGAACGCGAACGATCCCAACCTGACGGCTTTTGCCAACCATGGCGGAAAATTGATTCTATATCAGGGATGGAGCGACGCCGCCATCTCACCGCTCAATACGCTGCATTACTACCAGAGCGTTG
>JAJYVR010000085.1 GCA_021791935.1 Acidobacteriota bacterium | reverse complement strand
TTGCGCTATGAAATCAGCCGAAAATTCGGGCCTTATGTCGGATTTGCCTACAACGGAAAGTATGGCAGCACGGCCACTTATGCACGCAAGGCAGGAGAAACGACAAACGACCCTCGCTTCGTATTCGGACTACGACTCTGGTATTGAGAGGCACTTCGATCTTCGGTATGGTAGCAAGCTCCGTTGTAGATACTTCATTACGCTTCGCAATCTATGGAGGATTTTTATGCGAAAGTTTTTTCTTGGATTTGTAATAGCGGTCTTTGTCGTACTGGGGGCTGGGTTCCTCTGCGTGCGCTTTGGGCTGATGGACCCGCGCGCAGACATACCAGTCAATTCATTTGAACGCCGGATCGCCATGCCTTCGCTCGATGCAGCAGTGGACCGGCGCGCTCCTGAAGTACGGAATCCAGTGCAACCCACGAATGCCAACCTGATCGCCGGGATGAAGGTGTATCAGACAAACTGCGCGAGTTGTCATGGCGACATTCATCGTCCCCACGGGACACTTGCGGATGCTCTCTATCCTCGCGCGCCGCAGTTCGTCGAGGACGCGCCCGACATGCCGGAAAACCAGAACTTCTACATCATCCAGCATGGCATACGACTGAGTGGAATGCCTGCGTGGAAACAGGTCCTCAACGAACGGGAGATGTGGCAAGTGACGGGATTTTTAAGTCACATGGATAAACTGCCACCGCAGGTTTCCGATGCATGGAAAGCAGTCGCTGGTAGTTCGCCAAACGAAAACTCTTCGTCCGGCGCATCCAGGATGGACATGAAAGATAAGAACAGTATGAAAATGCCAATGCAATGACCGGATAGCTGCGGTCAGTCCGTTCACTTGCCCGATGGAGGAAGTATGCTGGCAGCAATTATGCGCGCTTTGATAATGGCAGGCATTATGGCTTGGGAGATTCTCTGGGCGCTCATTCTAGGCTTCACGCTTTCCGCCGTCATTCAGGCTGTCGTATCCAAAGAGGAAATGTCCAAGCTGCTGCCGGACGATTCGCCGCGCACCATTGCGCTGGCCTGTGGGCTGGGGGCGGCAAGTTCCTCCTGCTCCTATGCAGCCGTGGCGCTGGCGCGATCCATGTTTCGCAAGGGCGCGAATTTCACTGCATCGATGGCCTTCCAGTTCGCGTCAACGAATCTCGTGTTGGAACTGGGAATTTTGCTGGCCGTGCTGATGGGATGGCAGTTCACGCTCGCCGAATTCACCGGCGGTCCGTTGATGATCGCCATTCTGGTACTGCTGTTCAAGCTCTTCCTGTCGCCGAAGCTTGTCGAAGCCGCACGCACTCAGGCCGAGAGAGGCATTGCGGGACGCATGGAAGGCCATGCAGCAATGGATATGAGTGTGCATGAAGGCTCTCTCTGGCAGCGGATGCTCTCACAAAAGGGCCGCACGGCGATCAGCCATTTCTTCATAATGGATTGGGCCTCGCTCTGGGTGGACATTGCCGTCGGCTTGCTCATCGCCGGCGCGCTGAGTGCCTGGGTGCCAAAGCACTTCTGGCAAGGATTTTTTCTTCAAGGACATCCGCTGCTGGCAAAGTTTTGGGGTCCGCTCGTCGGTCCCATGGTCGCCGTGCTTTCCTTCGTCTGCTCGGTAGGGAACGTTCCGCTGGCAGCCGTGTTGTGGAGCGGAGGCATCAGCTTTGGCGGTGTGGTCGCCTTTCTCTTCGCCGATCTCATCGTACTGCCCATTCTCGACATCTATCGCAAATACTATGGATTGAAGATGACGGCATTCCTGACTTTCACCTTTTATCTTTCCATGTCCATAGCGGCGCTGGCAGTCGAGTTCGTATTCGGTCTTCTGCATCTCATTCCCCACGAACGATCCTTCAATCTCGCCCAGGAAAGCATCCGCTGGAATTACACAACCTGGCTCAACATCATTTTTCTGATTATTGCCGCGTTGCTCGCTTGGCGCTTTCTGCGCACCGGAGGCCCACAGATGCTCCGCATGATGAGCAAGCCGTCTGAGAATGCGAGCGGTCACAGCCACATGCATCCTTCATAAAGGCTGCGTCATGTGTGGTCATTTCTGTTCTTGCACGACATCCGCAGCGCTTCGCTGACCGGAAAACTGCAAGCCAGGGAAAAAACTATCTGCAGCGCAACCGGAGGATTGACAGCAGTTTGCTTTCTATATAGCTTAGATGGTAAGTGATCGTATGAGCGAAAGCGAACTGGCAAGATGAAAACTGCGCGCAAACGCGATCAGGAGTTGATCGAAGAGATCGTCGGGCGGCTGGCGGGACGACACAGCACTGCGGTGGTGCTGTTTCATCAGGCTGTTGCTGAACGTTTGGGGCTGGGTCCAACGGACCATAAGTGCCTCGATTTGCTGCGTGAACGTGGGGGGATCGCCGCCGGAGAGACGATCACCGCCAGCAAACTGGCCGCGATCACTGGCCTGACCACGGGAGCAATGACCGGTGTGGTCGCAAGGCTGGAGCGAGCTGGATTTCTGCGTCGTGAACCGGACCCGCAAGACCAGCGTCGGCAACTCCTTTACCCAGACATGGAGCGTGCGCGAGAGATCCACAGCGTATTTGTCCCGATACGAAAAGACGTGGCCACGCTGCTGGAAGGTCTCGATACACACCAACTCGCCGCCATCGCCAAGTTCCTGGCGCAGAGCACGGAATTTGCCTACCGTCACACTGCTCTGTTGCGTGCTCAGGACTCACTGGCTCCGATTCACAACGGTGGGGGCAACACAAGCAAGCAATCGTTACCCGATAGCAACAATGCGAAGAAACAGACGAGGAGGGGACGACGATTTCTTAGCAAAAGGCCAGATCCGCGTTCTTGAAAAGGCGACTGCCGACGAGAAACCGCACTACAGGGGCACTTCGACAATGAACACTGCTGCAATCCCAGACAAGAAAACTGGAAGGAAGAATCCTGCGATGAAGCCCGGTCTCCGCAAACTAGCTCTGACCGCGCATATCACCTCCTCGGTCGGCTGGCTCGGTGCGGTTGGAGGATTTCTCGCGCTCGCGATCACCGCCCTGAACTGCAAGGACGCTCAGATGGTGCGTGCCGCCTATCTCGCAATGGCGCTCATCGCTCGATTCGTGATCGTTCCATTGGCCTTCGCTTCGCTGCTGACAGGCATCATCCAGGCACTGGGCACCCCGTGGGGATTGTTCCGACATTATTGGATATTAGTAAAACTTCTGCTCACCCTGCTTGCCACCGCCGTTTTGTTGCTGAAGACACCTCTGATTAGTTACGCTGCCCGCCAAGCCGCAGCGGCTGCATTGTCCAGTGCCGATCTCCACGCGGCGGGGACAGAACTCCTGGTCCATTCCGCTGGCGGTTTGATGGTGCTGCTCGTGGTCACAATCTTGTCGGTGTACAAACCCTGGGGACTGACGCGGTATGGGCGGCGCAAACTGCGCGCGCAGGGAGTTGAGCTTGCCGAAGAATCGACCGTCGATATATCACGTTGGGTATATGTATTTGGAATCTTCGCCCTTGCCGTACTGATTGTTCTTCGACATCTCCTCGGTGGCCATTTGGCGCACCATATGCACTGACTCTGGGTGAGTCCTGCCAAGTCTTGCTGGAATCGCTGGTTCTGGTTCAAGCGGTGCTGCTAGACTCGGCACTGGACGGAGAAAATGGCGGCCAAATCGTCCGGCCGGATCAGGCGTCTTGCAGCCGATTCACCCTCTGCTTAGCTATTCCTGGGGACTACGGAAGCTGCTGAGACTTTTCTGTTTTTGCCATTTCACCGCGAAACAGGAAAAGCGCGGCCAGACCGAACAGGAGTTGAACGGAACTGAAAATAGCAAAAGCGGCTCCAAAGCCAAGTGGAACAGCTACGCCAAAAACCATGCTGCCAATGCCGAACCCTGTAAAGAGAATGAAAACATTCAGTCCCATCGCCTGTCCGGCCCGCTTGCCTCCCAACTGCGTCACGATCCCGGCCAACAGCGGCTGGGTCATGTCATAGCCAAGTGATAACAGGGTTACAGCGAGTGCCGCCGCCAGGAGTGGCAGATCGAAGATCAGAGCCGCAACGGAGAGTGCCGCAATTACCAGCCCCAGCGGTATGAGCCAGCGCCGCCCCCAGCGGTCTGCCCAGCGGCCAATCACCGGCCCCAGAACAAATCCCGGAACTCCGTAGCCCAGAAGAGCCAGACCGATGCCAATTTCTCCCAGATGATACCGCTGGGCAAAAAAGACGCCGAGCCAAGTGTAAACGCCGGAGTGAAACAGACTGTTCAGTAGAACATAGCCGTAGGTGCGGACTCCGCGCACGTTGTCGAGGAGACTGCGATACCCCCTCAGCACATTGGCTGTGGAGAGGCCCGATGTGGCAGTTTGCCTGCCCAGGAGGGCACTGTATTTGAGCAGTAATCCGAACACGGCCACTGTCCCAAACGCTACTCCGACAAAAAGCATGCGCCAGCCGATATACGGAGTCAGTATGACTCCAAAGCTGGAACCGAACGCCATTCCACCTGCCATGGCTCCAAACAGCCAGCCCAGAGGCCGTCCGCGTTGCTCATAAGGAAACAGATCCCCGATAAAAGCCAGCGCCAATGGAACTACCCCGCTCGCGCCCAATCCTGTCAAGAGCCTCCACCAGAGAATTTGTGGAGCGGAGCGTGCCGTCGCTGTAATGAGGGTAAGAAGGATGAATGCGGCGAGCGATCCGAGCATGATGCGACGGCGGCCCAGCCAGTCGGAGAGCAGTCCGTAGAACAAAGTGGATAGGCCATACGGAATCATGTAGGCCGGCACCATCAGGCCGATGAACTGCTCGGACACGCGAAATGTATGGGACAGGCGGGGGATAAGCGGGGCCACCATATAGGCTTGAAAGAAAATCAAGAACGTGGCGGCGGCGAGCGTCTGGATCAACCCTTCGCGTTGAGCAGAAGAAATAGACGCGGGCTGGCTGGCCTGATCGGGCATGGAGAAGAACTCCGGCGTGAACGAGTGGCGAATGAAAGCTCTGGATTGAGTCGGAACGGCAGAAGTCACCGACCGTTGAGAAAGAATCTAGCTCGCCATGAGGCGGGCGCGGTGTACGGTTGTCCGTAAACGCCACGCCGACTCATTGGCCATGCAGTTTAGAGTTGAACGCCAATCCCTGCGGCACGCAATGCGGATTCTTGCGGACCACGGCCAGTGCAGCATTCGGCGAGCTTGCCGTCTACGACGACAGCAGGCACGCTATGCACGCCATAGCGTTTGGCGGCTGCGGCTACTTCGGATTGGTGCAGGTCATGGACAACCACGTCGCAAGACCCACAGGCCAAGCTCCGCACTAGCGCAACGGTTTCATCGCACACTCCGCATCCAGCGCTGAAGACTTCCACTTTTCTCTTGTTGGCGGTCATTTTATTTCTCCTTGCGCGCCCCGGAATGGGTGAAGCGTTTCCGCTGCTGGGGCGCAAATGCAACGGGAGGCTATGGGCCAACTGTTCCAAACGGAGGCCAGGATGAGCAGCCCCAGTCCGACGTACAGGACTGGATTGCAAGCCAAATAAAATTTTCCGGGCAAAATGAAACCGGCTGCAAGTATTCCCAAAGCAAACGGCACATATCCGCGCCTTCGGCGCGCGCGAAACGCCAATGTCCCGACGGCGATCAAGAGAAATGCAACAGTTAAAGGCAGCAAATACTTCAGGTTCGGGACCATGAAGCCAAGGCCGATTGTGGACAGTAATCCCGCGTAGGCGGGCCAGCAAGCCGGACAGGCAATTTTAGGCAGCAGCGACAACCCGATTCCAGGCGCGGCCAGTAGGCTTTGCTTCCAGGTGCGGTTCGTCATGAGAACTCCTCTTTATCCAGGCTTTCGAGAATGGGGCAATCCTTCAGAGAACCGCAGCCAGAGCAGTCCTCCGCCATCCGCAAGAGGCTTGCGTGGATGGCTTGGAGATGCGAAATTTTCTGCTCCACGTCGGCAATCTTCGCTCGCGCTCGCTTACGGATGTCGGCCTGTGTCGTATGCGCGTCGAGGCGCAAGGAAAGCAGGTCCTTGATCTCCTTCAAGGAAAACCCCAACTCCTGAGCGCGCTTGATGAAGTGAATCCGCCGCACGGATTCCGAAGAAAACATGCGATATCCAGCATCGGTGCGGTGCACCGGCGCGAGGATTCCTTGACGTTCGTAGTACCGGATCGTCTGAAGATTGATACCCGCCCGCTTCGCCACTTGTCCGATGGTCAAGCTGTCCATGAATCCACGGTAAACCCTGTACTTAGGTATAGAGTCAAGCGCGTAACGTAATGGGCCCAATTTTTCTCGGCAATCTCTGATTAAGCGAGCTACTCAAAGGTCACCCTCTGAATTTCTTCTTTCGTCACGTGCTCCCGCTTCCCGCAACGGTCTAGCAGAGGCGGGAAGAACCCGTCAAGGGTCTCCGCTGCGCTTCGATGAACGCGCACCGAACGCGCGCCCTTGACTGAACCTTCCCGCCTCCGCCCGTTGCAAAAGCCATGAAGCGGGAGCACTCAACAAAAGAAATTCATGTTTCAGGCAGTGCTCTTCCTCATGCACGCACATCGCCCCACAGCGGGCAGCACAGAAGGAGCAACGTCATGGCATCGACCGTTACAGCATACGCAGCAACGAACAACGCCGCGCCGCACAGCAAAAATGCGGCGCAGCAAAACCGCAGCAACTCACCCTACCAGCAGCGCACCAGCCAGCGCGACAACCCCACGCAGCAGCTCATTAAGCAGGCGGTGGACTACCTCATCCAGCAGCTTGAGGCGGGCAAGAGCGAGACCCTGACCGCCTACCTGAACGCGATGGCGCAGTTTCATTCGTACAGTTTCGGCAACATTTTGCAGATCGCGCGGCAGAAGCCCGACGCTACGCGCGTGGCGGGTATTCGCGCATGGAACGAGCTTGGCCGCTACGTGAAGAAGGGCGAGAAGGGCATCCAGATTCACGCGCCCATGATCGGCTACCGCCGCAGGAAGAACGATGCGGAGCAGGAGTCAGGCACGCAGCCGGACGCAAAGCCCGCGCCCATGCTGATTGGCTTCCGCGCCGTCTACGTCTTTGATATTAGCCAGACCGAAGGCGCAGACCTGCCTGAACTGGAGCACGCCATCGCGGGCGAAGTCGGCGCATACCGCGAGCGGATGCTGGACTTCCTCACGCGGCAGAACATCGCACTTGAATTCAACGAGAAGATCGCTCCGGCACTTGGCGTCAGCTACGGCGGCAAGATCGCACTGCTGCCCGGCCAGTCGAAGGCCGAGGAGTTCACCACGCTGGTACACGAGACGGCGCATGAGCTTCTGCATAAGGCCGAGCGGCGCACTATCACCACGGCGACCGTCCGCGAGACCGAAGCCGAGGCCGTGGCCTTCATCGTGGGCCAGGCCGTTGGGCTGGAGTTGGGAACCAGCAGCGCCGACTACATCCAGCTTTACCACGGCAACGCAACGCTATTGGCCGAGAGCCTTGAGGTCATCCAGCGCACTTCTGCTGTGATTCTCGCCGCGCTTCGCGCCGAGGAACCGGAGAACGCAGCCGCATAACCCGCAATCCATGAGCGGGTGCAGCACACGCCCGCTCACGCATTCACGCTCGACAACCGAATAAGGAGAATCGCAATGACCACCGCAGTTCACTCGCAATCGGAATATCGCAACCTGCCGCTCGACGCGCTCACCGAGTCGCCGAACAATCCACGCAAGAGTTTTGACGAAGCCAGCTTGAACGAGTTGGCCGAGTCAATCAAGACGCAGGGCATTCTTGCGCCGCTTGTGGTCCGGCCCGTCGATCATCACTTCGAGATCGTGGCCGGTGCGCGCCGCTATCGCGCCGCGCAGCGGGCCGGACTTGAAATCGCGCCGGTGCGCATCGTCGAGTTGACCGATGCCCAAGCGCTCGAAACCAACATTGTCGAGAACCTCCAGCGCCGCGACGTTCACCCGCTGGACGAGGCGCAGGGCTTCGCCGCCCTGATGCGCCTCGAAGAACCGAAGTACACCATCGAAATGATCGGCGCAAAATGTGGCAAGAATCCTGCATACGTCGCCGCTCGACTTCGCTTGACGGTGCTTGCCGCGCCCGTAGCCGAAGCCTTCGCCAAGGACGAGATCGGCGTCGGCCATGCGCTCTTGCTGGCCAAGTTGCAACCGGCGCAGCAGGAGGAAGCTCTCGCCGCTTGCTATCAGGAGCAGTACACGAACGGCGCAGGCAAGCCGAAGCGCATCCTGCTCCCGGTACGCCACCTGCAACAGTGGATCGAGCACAACATCTTGCTGGAGCTTGCCGTCGCGCCCTTCTCGAAAGAGGACGCCGCGCTTGTGCCCGACGCTGGTTCCTGTGTCGATTGCCCCAAACGCACCGGACGGAACAAACTTCTCTTCGGTGATGACTTCGGCAAGCAGGGTGACCAATGCACAGACCCGAAATGCTGGGCGATGAAGGTTGATGCGTACGTCAGGCAGACCATCGCCGCCAAACCCAAACTCGTTCAGATCAGCACAGCCTACGGCCCGGCAAAGGCAGACAGCCCCGTTGTGCCGCGCAACAAATATGTCGAGATTCGGCCCCTGCCCAATTCGGACAAACCCACCAACCCGAAGCAGCGCGACTGGCCGGAGTACAAGACCTGCCAGTTCACCACCGAGGCCATCGTCACCGAAGGCAGCGAGAAAGGTGAGACCAAGCGCATCTGCGCAAATCCCGATTGCCCAATTCACCACGCCCGCAAACAGCGGCCCGCGAACGATGCGGCATTCAAGGCCGAGCAGGAGAAGCGCCGCCGCGAGGAAGCCATCGCGCAGACGACCGGCCTTCGCGTCCTCAAAGCCATCGGCGATGCAGTCCCCGTTCGCCTGATGAAGCGCGACCTGCTGTTTACCGTCGAACGGCTGACTGCCATGCTGGACGAGCGCAAACTCGCCATCCTCATCCGGCAGCATGAGATCGGCCAGCCGAAGGACACCGACTCGCCAGCAAAACTGCTGGCGGCGTTCCTGCCGAAGGCCGAAGAAAGCAAGCTGGCGCGCATTTTGGTGGAGACGGTCATCTTGTTCTCCATGCGGACAGATATGGATACCGTAAAGGTGCTGCGCGATGCGGCGCAGACATACAAAGTAGACATCGAGGCAATCGCAGCAAAGGTTAAGCAGGAGTTCGCCGCGAAAGAAAAGGCCAAGGCCGCAAAGAAAGCCGCGCCCAAGCCGCCAGCCAAAGCTGCGAAGAAAACCGCAGCCTAACCATCAACGCAACAGGAACACCCGCGGAGCCTACAAAATAGGCTCCGCTTTTTTTATGTTTATTGCCCGCCTTCCCGCCCTGAGCGATGCGCCTGCCTTGCAGTCGCGTCTTCTCTGGCCCACCCGGCGAGCAAGAGCGAAACACACAAGACTTACTTGATTTGCCACGGCGAACTCTCTGGCCAATGGCTCATCGCATTCTCCGCCCATGCCGTCGATTTGTCCGTGTGGCAGGATGTGCATGGATTGGGAATCTTGTATTTGTCCGTCATGGTCGGCGCGATAAACCGGAATGTATGGGCATGAACGTAGGCGCCGGGAACGCCTTCGCTCTCGATCTCCGGCATGTGGCAAGAGACACACTGGCTTCCGGGACTGCCGTCTTGATGATGCGTGTGCGCTTCCAGCGTGGCCTCATGCGGTCCGTTTGGAGAATTCGGTCCGTGACAGTCCAGGCATATCTGGTTCGCGGGCTTGATGAGCTGCGCGTAGTTTCCTGTTCCATGTACATCATGGCAATCGAAGCATGTGATGTTGTGCCGGTACATCACGCTCTGCACGAAATCGTTGCCCTGCATGCGGTTCTTGTGCGCCGTGCAGTCCGGGAAATAGTAGAAATCCGTCTGCCCGAGCGTGCAGTTTTCCAGTCTCCAGAAGTCTTGCAGTTTGAGGCCCACATGATAGCCAACCGGCCAGTCGTAATACTTTCCTTCCATGGGATTGGTCAGCGGCCGTCCCTGCGAGTGACACTGGATGCATGTGTCGTTCGCCGCTACGGAATCCATCTGCGCCGGATTCAGGATATTGCTCCGTGTGGGATGCGCCACATGCGCGCTGCCGGGACCGTGGCAACGCTCGCAGCCGACGTTCCATTCCGCGACCTGTTTGGTGTGGATGTTGTAATCGACGGAATGACAACCGTCGCAGGTTGGGCCAGTAGGCCGCTGCATGTTGTCCGGCGGATAGAGATGCGCCCACCAGTCGGCTCCATGCGCGGGGATCACGTATTTCAGCCATTTGTGGTTGCCGATGTCCCACTGCACCGGCAACGGGTAATAATCTTCTCCAACTTTGGTGAAGTAGCGCTGTTTCCAGATGCTGCCGTAGACGAAGGCGACCTGGTCTTTAGTAAACGGGGCCACATTGTTGGTTGCAAGGTCGGGAAGAATGGCATTGGGATGCGCCCGCGGATCGCGCACCACGTTGGCCATCGGCGTCTTTTCCCAGCGCTCGTAAATATCGGCATGGCACCTGGCGCAGGCTTCGGAGCCGACATAGTGGGCTGAAGTGACAACGGAGGTTTGTTGTTGCAACTCCGACTTTGAAAGAGGGCGGAGACTCCGCACAAAGAGCGCGAGTTTCCAACTCACCGGACCGGAGATTCTGTGCGGACTGCCGAGAGCCGGCATGCCGCTCAATTGCACCCCGTTTTCAATGATGTAGTGGATTTCGCCATCCGTCAGGCTTTGCGTTGCGGAAGCGCGCAGGTCTGGGACGCGCGGATACTCATGCAATCCGATTTGTGTCGTGCCGCTGCCGCCGATGCCATGACAGACAGCGCACCGCGTGAAAAACTCCTGGCGTCCTTGTTCCAACGCTTCGGAGTCGCCAGTGAAGGGGTTCTTTTTGCGGCGTTCCTGCACGGGAATGGCCAGGTTCCGCAGGCCACGGGCTACGACGGTCTCGAACGCCGACGGCGTGGAAGTAGCACGAAAGCCACGGAGCAGAAGAAACGTCAGAAAGAGAACTCCGAGGGCCAGGAGTCCCGAAATCGTGACAAGAACCGGCTTCCATGATCGCATCGCTGTCATCCGAAGTCTCCTCTTTCATCATTCGCACGGATACTAATTCCGGCGACGCTCTCCTACAAATTCCGGCTCAACCCTTCGCCTCTTCTCGTACCAACGACTGAATGATCGGGCAGGTACCCCGCTTGTGCTTGCGTTCGCACTGCCGAACCATCTGTTGCAGTGCGTCCCGGATGGCATCCAGAGCCTTGATCTTTTCCTCCACAACGTGCAATTTTTCAAGCGCGAGGTCGTGCGTCACGCTGCACGCTTGCGGCCCATCCAGCTTCAGCAGACCGGCAATATCTTCGAGATTGAAGCCGAGCGTCTGTGCGCGCTCGATAAAGCGGATGCGCCGCACGTCGTCGCTGGAGTATTCCCGATAGCCGGATAGAGGCCGTTCCGGCTCTGGCAACAATCCGGAGCGCTGATAAAACCGAATCGTTTCAACACCCACGCCCGCAGCTTCCGCCAGCTTGCCGATGGTTAATCTGGATTTCATGCTTGACTCCGCACTCATGTACGGAGATTACTCTGTTTCCAGAGAGGAAGGAAAGATGGCGTATGACACCTGAGAAATCAAAATCCGGCGTACTCGCTCTCGGCGGAGTGGCGGCGATTCTCGCATCGACCTGCTGCCTGGGGCCACTCGTGCTGATTGCCCTGGGTTTCAGCGGCGCATGGATCGGGAACCTGAGCAGGCTGGAACCCTATCGTCCGCTGTTCATCGCCGTGGCGCTGGTCGCATTGTTCTTTGCCTGGCGACGCATCTACCGCCCGGCAGAGAAGTGCCTGCCTGGCGAGGTCTGCGCTTTGCCGCAAACCAAGCGCCTCTACAAAGCCTTGTTCTGGATTGTCGCGGTACTGGTGCTGATCGCGCTGACTTTCCCCTACGTCGCTCCATACTTTTACTGATGCAAAGGAGAACTCCCTTGAAAACATCCAAACTTTTGTCTGCTCTGCTGCTTGCCGCTGCGCTGCCCGCGCTTGCGGCAACCAAAACCGTCACACTTTCGATTCCGTCGATGACCTGTCCCGTCTGCCCCATCACGGTGAAGAAAGCATTGAAAGCCGTTCCGGGCGTCTCTCAGGTCAACGTGAACTTCGACAAGAAAGACGCGGTTGTTTCCTTCGATGACAGCAAGACATCCGTGGCCGCATTGACCAAGGCCACAGCGGATGCGGGATATCCATCCAAGCTGGAAGGGAAGTTGAAGTAATGTCCTCCAAAAACCAGTTTGCTCCGATGGGGTCTGCCTTGAAAGAGGATGACTGCTGCGCTTTGCCGCAGGCGAAGCCAAACAGAGTCGCCATTATCGGCAGCGGCGGAGCAGCCTTTGCCGCAGCGATCCGCTTGCAGGACGAAGGCGTGGACGTCACGATGATCGAGCGCGGCATAACCGGCGGCACCTGCGTCAATATTGGCTGTGTGCCTTCCAAAATCCTCATCAGCGCTGCGCATGTTGCCCATGTGCGCAGGTCCAGTCCTTTCGATGATGGCATCTCCGCCGTGCCAGTGGTCGTGAATCGTGCTGTCTTGCAGGCGCAGCAGCAGGCTCGTGTGGAGGAGATGCGCCAGGCCAAATACGAGTCCATCCTCGACAGCAACCCAAATATTCGCTTGATGCGCGGCGAGGCTCGTTTCCGGGATGACCACACGTTGCTGGTGAAAGGGCCAGATGGACGCGAGCAGGCGCTTGACTTTGATCGCGCGCTGATTTCCACCGGCGCATCACCGGCGATTCCACCCGTTCCTGGGTTGCAAAACATGCCGTACTGGACCTCGACCGACGCTCTGGCTGCGCAAGAGTTGGCGGAACACTTGATTGTCTATGGTGGCTCCTATATTGCGCTGGAACTGGCGCAGGCGTTTCTCCGGCTGGGCAGCAGAGTGACGATGATTGTCCGCTCCAGAATTCTCTCGCGCAGCGATCCCGCGATTGGCGATGCGATTCAGCAGATTCTGATCGACGAAGGGATGCGCGTTGTCACGGGTAAGGAG
>JAJYVR010000084.1 GCA_021791935.1 Acidobacteriota bacterium | reverse complement strand
GCAAAAGCGAATGAAAACCGAAGATAGCACGACCGTGGCGACTCGGCAAGCGGCAAATCGATACCTTGTGGATACCCCTGCAGACCGGTTCCGATACACTCAAACGCGATGACGCCGCCAAAGATACCCACCCTTCCCGAGCCGGACCGAACGGCTGATGCGCTTTCTGCTGCTGCTGGGGCGCGACGTTGAAATCAATGTCAAGCCTCGCCCGCGTTCGCGCTCCCAATCCCGCTTGCTGGTGGCGTAAACGACTGGTTGGCTTGGTTGCAGAACCGGCGCTGCACAGTTCCTCGCTGCGTGCATCCGCGCACGCGGGTACTGACTGCGCATGACTCCGCGCCATGCGCACGGAGAGGTAGCGTTACTCCAAAATGAGACGCACTTGCCTCAGCCTGGTTGCTCAAAAGGCAGAGACGACGAAGTACGACCGGGGGAGACAACGCAGGGGAGATGGAAGATAAGAAGGAGCGGACCTCGGATGCAGTTCGCTGGTGTTTTGAAAACACAGAGAGCTACTGCCGGTGGAAGACTTCAATTCTCTTTTTCGAGTTTTTGGCGACAGTCCATGACACAGCCGTCAGGGTGTCGCCGTTGGCGGAAAGCCCATCTGTCCCGTGCTGTACCAGCTTTCCGTCGACTTTGACAGGGTAGGCGAGCTTTCTTGGAGTCGGCATCGTCGCCGATTCCGTCAAGCCCTTCGGCATGTCTGGATACGAAAGGGCCATGTTTGAGCCGTCGGGGTTTCCTTGCATTTTAAACTTGATGGCGGCATATTCCCACCGCAGGATGCCCGCGGAAGGCGAGGAGATGATCAACGTGTCTTCGACTTCGACGAAATTACTCTTCGCGGCATCGGGTTTCCAGCGCCCCACGCATGGATTCTGCGCCGCAAAGGCCGTAGCCGCCGATGCGGCGAACAGAACCAATGCAAGAAGGAACTTCTTCATGTGTGACCTCCAACAGAACTGTGCATTCCGGGAGAAATAGGACTGGGGAGTTATCCGTCTTTCTTCCGTTGCAGGGCGGCGCGGCGTTGCTTCACCCATCCCGGCTTCACCGTCTGGCGGGAGCGGCCGAAGGCCAGCGCGCCAGCGGGAACCGGCTCCGTGATGCAGGAAGCGGCGGCAATGTAGCTGTCGTCCTCAAGCGCGACCGGCGCGACCAGGGTGGAATTGCTGCCCACAAAAACGCGGTCGCCAATCTGCGTGGGATGTTTATTGACGCCGTCGTAATTGCAGGTGATGACGCCGGCGCCGATGTTGCAGCCGGAGCCGATGGAAACGTCGCCGAGGTAGGTAAGGTGGTTCGCCTTCGACTTGTCGCCCACGCGAGCATTTTTGGTTTCGACAAAGTTGCCGACGTGGGCCTCGCGGCCAATCTGGCTGCCCGGGCGCAAGTGCGCGAAGGGGCCGATGAAGGCGCCGTCGCCGACGGTGGCCCCGTCGAGCACGCATCCATTGCGAATCAGCACACCGCTTCCAATCTTCGAATCCTGGATCACGGAGTAGGAGCGGATGCGACAGTCCTCTCCAATGCGGGTGGCGCCCAGCAATTGCACGAAGGGCTCGAGGATCGTGTCCGCGCCCACGGCGACAGCCGCGTCGATGACGCAGGTTTCCGGCCGGTGGATGGTGACTCCTTGCGCCATCAAGCGGCGTGCCGACTGCATCCGCAGAGCTGCGTCCAGATCCATCATTTCGGCGATGGTGTTTGCGCCCAGCACCTCCATCGCGTCGCCGATTTCAAACGCCACCACGCGCTCGCCGGCTGCGCGCAGAATGGCGGCCATGTCGGTCAGGTAGTACTCCCCGTGGGCGTTGTTGGATTGCAGCGAATCGATATGGCGATAGAGAGCGTCGATGCGAAAGACATAGATGCCGGAGTTGATTTCTCCAATGTGCTGCTGGTCGGCGGCCAGCGCTTTCTGCTCGACGATGGCGGCGACCTCCGGGCTGGTGGGCGATACGCGCACCACGCGGCCGTATCCAAAGGGATTTTCCGGACGGGCGGTCAGGATGGTCATGGCGGCCTTCTGGGTCCGATGAAAGTTGCGTAGCTGTTCGATGGTTTCGGGCCGGATCAGCGGGACATCGCCGGAGAGCACCAGCAGGTCGCCCAGCCCGCGGACGGAGTCGCGCAGGCACTGCACCGCATGTCCGGTGCCAAGCTGCTGCGTCTGAGGTACAAAATGCACGCCGACGGCTCCGACGGCGCGCTCCACCTCCTCCGCTTGATGGCCGACAACAACAAACACCTGGTCCGGCTGCGTGACCTTGAGCACGGCGTCGAGGACGTGCTGCAACAAAGGCTTGCCGGCGATGGAGTGCAGGACCTTGGCGCGTTTGGACTTAAGCCGCGTACCTTTTCCGGCGGCGAGAATGGCAGTGGCAAAATGTTGAGATTCCATAACCTACCCATCGTCTCACAGCGAAGTGGCTGAGGGTAAACATTGACGGGCAAAGGTACCCGCGTGCCGCCTGTGACGGCGCTCGTGTAGGCAGGGCCAAGGCCCGAAGTTCTACGGCAGGTCTGCATCCAACGTTAGAAAGATCAGCGTCAGAGCGGTGCCCGCGGCCCGCGGAGGAGGAAAGAATGCGTCCACAGCCTCGTGGAGGATCCAGGCTTTGTCCGGCTTGCTGGTATTGAGCGTCGCGTGCGCGGTGAGATGCAACGGCTGCGGGTTCGCGGCTGGATGGTGCAGCACCAGAAACGCAGAATCACAGCGGAGGCGAGCCTTTGCGACAGCTCAGGCAAGGAGCAAGCCCATGCCTGGAGCGCGTTTCTTGTTCCTCCATGTCCTGCCGCAGTCGCCCGAGGGCCGCAGGAATAAGCAGGTGTATATATGAACGCAGACTGGCGTGGCGGTGTTTGGGCTGCTGTAATAGGAGGGAGCGAGGCCTCAGCGAGTGCCGATTGGATACATCTCGCACTCGCCGTCCGATAGCATGGCGCAAAGCTTGGGCCGTGCGCGCAGCGTTTCAGCAGGACGGAAGGAGTGATGAAGTGGCGGAGCAGAAATTGACACGGCGTGGGTTTCTGGGGTCGTCTGGGGCGGCGATGCTAGCTGGTGTTGCATCCCAGGTCGTCGGTACGACCGGAGTTGGCGAAGCAGCATCGACACAGATTTCTTCAGAATCGCAGCAAAAGAAGTCCCAAACACAACCCAACCTGGTTCTTTTTATGCCGGATGAATTGCGGGCGGATGCCCTGGCCTGCTACGGCAATCCAATGACGTCCACTCCGAATTTCGACAAACTGGCGCGAGAGGGAACGCAGTTTGCAAATTGCCACGTACAGTTCCCCGTCTGTGGCGCCTCGCGCTGTAGTTTGTTGACGGGTTGGCCGACGAGCGTGCGCGGCCATCGCAGTCTGTTTTATTTTTTGCGTCCCAATGAGCCGAACATGTTCCGCTATCTTCGTCAGGCTGGTTACGACGTCTTTTGGTACGGCAAGAACGATGCATTGGCAGCGGAGTCCTTCTACGAGAGTGTGACGATGTGGAACTACCCCGAGCCTGCGCCGGTCCGGGTTGCAGGAGAACATCGCAAATCACAGCCCTCCATGGGCAAAATTATTGGTCCGGACACCTTCATCGGCCAACCAAAAGGAGATCGCACCGAAACAATGGAGTACAGCCACATTCAGGCTGCGATTCGCATTCTTGAACGAAGGGAAACCGACCGGCCTTTTTGCATATTTCTTCCGTTGTCCTCACCGCATCCTCCCTATGCCTCGCCCCAGGGGTTCAACGGAATGTATAAACCCGCGGATATCCATGGATTGCGACCACAAGATCTACCGCGCAAGCCAAGCTATATCGCGGGCATTCGCAAGGCGTATGGACTGGATGGGCTGCCGGAAGATACGTTCCGCAAAGTGCGCGCGCTGTATTACGGAATGGTCAGCTACAGCGATTGGCTCATGGGTGAATTGCTCGAAGCCGTCGAACGCACGAATCACAAGCGGGACACAGCGGTTTTTCTTTTATCCGACCACGGCGACTATGCCGGCGACTATGGGTTGGTTGAGAAGTGGCCCAGTGGTCTGGAAGACGTTCTTACTCATGTTCCTCTTATCGCCAGCGTTCCAGGCGGGACACAGGGAAATAGCTCGGAGAACATTGTCGAATTGTTTGACGTGATGGCTACATGTCTGGATCTCGCGCACACTCAGGCGCAGCACACCCACTTTGCGCGTAGCCTGTTGCCGCAAATTCATGGTGGAGGAGGCGATCCCAAGCGGGCCGCGTTCGCCGAAGGCGGATATAACCAGTACGAGCCCCAGTGTTTTGAGGACAACGCGACCCCAGGCTCGCTCTACTATCCCAAAGAATATCTGCAGGTGAAGCATCCGGAAACCATCAGCCGTGCCGCGATGGTCCGCACGCACGACTATAAGCTGGTCAGCCGTCCGCAAGGACAAAGCGAGCTTTACGTCTACAAGGACGACCCACAGGAACTCCATAATCGTTTTGGAGAGCGAGATGTTGCCGGTATCCAAGGTGAACTGCAACAACAGTTGTTGCACTGGTACGTCAATACGACTGGGATTGCGCCGTTCGATAAGGACCAGCGGGGCTTCCCGCCCTATTGCCCGACGCCCACCCTTCCGCTCTCCATCGGATCCGCCGTGCGTGAAATCGTCGATCAAGACTGAGGCCGGTTTTCGTCAACGCTACTCCCAAGTCGCCAAGTTCAACCGCGGATTGATTCCGTCATAGGGGGCGCTACGGAGAGGCCGAGCGGTACAAGCCCCGTGGATGTTTCAAATTAGTTGTGATAACGAGCATCGATTCCAAAATTCAAGCATCCATAGTAGGCAGACAAGGAGAAATACCACATGCCACCGTTGACGTACGCCATCGATCCAGCCCACTCTTCCGTTCACTTCAGTGTTCGCCACTTGATGGTCTCCAATGTGCGAGGGGAGTTCACCAAGGTATCCGGCACGGTGAACTTCGATCCGGAAAAGCCGGAAACGTCCACCATTGAAGCCACGATTGACGCCACCTCCATCAGCACGCGAGACCAGCAGCGTGACGGACATTTGAAGAGCCCGGACTTTCTGGACACGGAGAAGTTCCCGACCATCGCGTTTCGCAGCAAGAAGGTTGAAATCGTTTCAGGCGGCGGAAAAGTGACGGGCGATTTGACGATTCATGGGGTCACTCGCGAAATCGTCCTGGACGTGGAGGGCCCGACGCCGGAAATCAAGGACCCGTGGGGGAAGCAGCGCATCGGCGCGTCCGCGACCGCCAAACTGAACCGGAAGGACTTTGGGCTGACATGGAATGCAGCGTTGGAAACGGGTGGAGTGATGGTCGGCGATGAGGTGAAGATCACCCTCGATGTGGAAGTTGTGCGCGGGTAAGAACTGCTTGAAACGCAATGCCGCTTGAATCGCTTTCCGAAACGCGAGGGCCGGAAATTCACTCGTGCTTCTGAAAGCGCACGGATCTGAGAGGAAGGACGTTATTCCGTCCAGCGGCGGAAGATGAGGGAGCCGTTGGTGCCGCCGAAGCCGAAGGAATTCGACAGCGCCATGTCGACCCTGGCCGGGATGGGCTTGTTCGGAACATAGTCGAGCGTGCAGGCGGGGTCGGGATCGACCAGGTTCATCGTCGGCGGCAGCAAGCCGTGTTGCATGGCCATGACGGTGATGCCCGCCTCCAGACCGCCGGCGCCGCCAAGCAGGTGGCCGGTCATCGACTTGGTCGAGCTGATCTTGAGCTTGTGGCTGGTGGCATGTTCGCCGAAGACCGTGATGATGGCCGCCGTCTCCAGCGCATCGCCCAACTGCGTGGACGTGGCGTGGGCATTGACGTAGTCGATCTGCTCAGGCTCGATCCCGGCGCTGCGGATGGCGTTCCGCATGGCGCGCGCGCAGCCCTCGCCTTCCGGCGCCATGCCGGACATATGATAGGCATCGGCGCTCATGCCATAGCCGATGATTTCCGCCAGAATTTTTGCGCCGCGCCCCTTGGCGTGTTCCATCTCTTCGAGGATCAAAATTCCCGCGCCTTCACCGATGACAAAACCGTCGCGGTCCTTGTCGAAGGGACGGCAGGCGTGCGTGGGATCGTCATTGCGGGTGGAGAGAGCGCGCATAGCGGCAAATCCGCCGACGCCCATGGGGGTGATGGCTGCTTCCGCTCCGCCGGCAATCATCACATCGGCATCGTCGCGTTCCACCAGGCGGTACGCATCGCCGATGGAATGCGCGCTGGTGGTGCAGGCCGTTGCCGTGGCCTCGTTTGGGCCCTTCGCGCCCCAGCGAATGCTGACCTGCCCGGCGGCAAGGTTGATGATGGCGGCGGGAATGAAAAACGGAGAGATTTTGCGGGGACCGCCGGTCAGCATGGCGCTGTGCTCCCGCTCAATGATGTCGAAACCGCCGATGCCGGAGCCGATATGGACGCCGACCCGCTCGGCGTTTTCCGGCGTGATCTTCAATCCCGAGGATTCCAGGGCTTCCTGGGCCGCCGCCAGCGCAAAATGGATGAATCGACCCATCTTGCGCGCTTCTTTTTTCTCAATGAAAAGATGTGGGTCAAAATCTTTGACTTCCGCCGCAAAGGTGACGGAGAAGCCGGTGGTATCGAAGGCGGTGATGGGCGCCATGCCGCTCACGCCCGCCAATAGATTGCTCCATACCTCGGTTGCGGTCTTGCCCACGCCGCAAATCAGGCCAATGCCTGTGACAACGACACGTCGCTTCAAGGCTTGACCCATTTTCCTGTTGCCGTTCGCTTGCAAGCAGCCCTCTCGTGCACCCGCTCTGCAAGGAACGGATGCGTACACTTTCTTTCCGCGGACAATAACCTAAAGGGGGCCGGCCTAGTTGCCGGCTTTGCCGTTCTTTTTGATGTAATCGACAGCGTCCTGCACGGTCTTGATCTTTTCGGCTTCTTCGTCCGGAATCTCCAGATCGAATGCTTCTTCAAACTGCATGACCAGCTCGACCACATCGAGCGAGTCCGCTCCGAGGTCTTCCTGGAACGATGCTGTAGGAGTTACTTCGGCTTCATCCACCTGCAACTGCTCTACGATAATCTGCTTCACTTTTTCTTCAACGGCCATGTCTTTCTCCTAAAACTCTTGTTTGGACTCCAAAACTTTTTCTCAAGCCCGAAGACGGGACAGGCGCGATGCAGCTTCCTGGTGGAGAGGCACGCACGGCAACCCTTCTTCGGGTACCTCATTCAGAGTACAGCCAAACTCCGCTTGCAGGCACACGATCCCCATGTCAGCGTTTCTGCTCGAAATTCGAGTGTACTGAGGGGCTGTGCCGGTGTAAAGCGGCGGGGACGGCTTCGGAGCGAAGGCGGTTGAAATCGGCTGGATTTTTCGCGACTGTCTCCGGCAAGGTTACAGTAGGGCAGAGGCAAATTTTGGATGAATACGGTTGCGGTGGTGGGAATAGGGATGGTCGGGCTGGCGCTGGTAGCGTTGCTGGCCGGTTGGTGGCTGGGAAGCCGGTCGGCGGCGTCTGAGAGGGAACGCCTGCGCGGGGAACGGGAAACGCTGGTGGCCGACCGCACCCGGTTTCAGACCCAAGTGGAAGAACTGCGACGGCTGACAGAGGAGCAGAAGACCGAGCTTGCGGTTGCCCGCTCCCAGGCATCGGAGGTTCGTGGGCAGGCAACCCGACTCCAGGCACAGGTAGAGGAAGCGCAACGCTCCGTCGCCCGTGAGCAGGAATCGCTGGCGAAGGCGCGAGAGGAACTCACGAAAACGTTTGAGGGATTGGCGGCGAAGGCGCTGCAGGAAAACAATACACAGTTTCTAGGGCTGGCGAATCGGGAACTGTCGGCAAAAGAGGATTCGATCGAGAAGCTGTTGTCTCCGGTGCGCGAGACGCTAGACAAGCTCAAGGATCAGACTCACCAGTTGGAAGTGAAGCGCGAAGGTGCTTACAGCGACGTGCTGGCGCAGGTGAAAAATATCCAGCAGACGCATGAGGGATTAAGACTGGAGACGAATCAACTGGTACAAGCTCTACGGGCTCCCAAAGTTCGTGGCAATTGGGGCGAAGAGCAACTAACGCGTTGCTTAGAATTTGCAGGCATGGTGAAGCACTGCGATTTTAATACGCAGGTTTACGTTCGTAACGCCGAAGATAAGGCGCAACAGCCGGATGTAGTGGTGAAGCTGCCAAATGAGCGAATTATTGTTATTGATTCCAAAAATATTCTCTACGAAACTTTTTATCTTGCAATCAACAGTACTGATGAGATTGAAAAAAAAGCGCTCCTACAGCGGCATGCAATGCAGGTGCGCAAACACCTAGACGACCTGTCCAGCAAGTCCTACTGGAATAATTTCCGTGATTCTCCGGACTTTGTCGTTTGCTTTTTGCCAAGCGAGGCGCTCTTTAGCGCGGCGCTCGAACAGGACCCCAGCCTGATCGAACATGGCAGCAATGGCGATGTAATTCTGGCCACGCCAACGACGTTGATTGCTTTATTGAAGGCGGTTGCTTACGGCTGGCAGCAGATGAAGATCACGCGCAATGCAATGGCAATCCGAGATGAGGCCGATAAGCTCTACAGGAAGCTGGCCACAGCGCAGGAGTATTTCGTCAAGCTGGGAAAGTCCCTGGCCACAAGCACCGCGCATTACAACTATTTGGTTGGCACTGTTGTGGAAGGTCGCAGCGGCATCTTTACGCAATCACGCAAGCTGCACGAACTCGGCGTGGGTGCAGACGAAGTGCCAGAGGTGAAGGAGGTGGAAGCCCCCATCCGCCAATTGCAGAGCGACGATTGGCAGTTGCATGATTCGTCCAACGGGATTGCCCTGGCTGCAGATGCGGCTGCGGAAGAAAGGCCGGAGGAATAATGCGCGGCAAGGAACTGCATCGCATTGGGCGGGTGGGTTGGCTGTGCACGGCGGTGCTAGGCGCGAATGACGGCATTCTGTCGACGGCCAGCCTGGTCGCGGGCGTCGCGGGGTTGATGGCCGGGGCCATGTCGATGGCGGCGGAAGAATATGTCTCCGTCCACTCCCAGGCGGACACGGAACGCGCCGAACTGAAGCTGGAGCGGCCCGAGCTAAAAACAACAAGGGTGAACATAAGGAGCTGGCTGCGATTCATGTCGAGCGAGACATCGACGCCTCGCTGGCGAAGCAGGTGGCGCAGCAGTTAATGGCGCATAACGCGCTGGAGGCGCATGCCCGCGATGAACTAGGCATCATCACGACCAATCAGCCGCATCCGATCCAGGCGGCGCTGGACGATCTATTACTTCCCGATGCAGAAGGTGAACTAGGCGAGAATCTCTAATGTTTACAGTGACTTACTAAAACAAAAATTCGCTGGAGACTTACTGGAGACATAATTCTTCCATGTGCCTGCCATCCGAGCCACTTTGTTTGTCTGGCGTTTTCGGTCAGGCGCGGCGGCGCTTTGGCTGCGTTTCCACCCATTGCCGCAATGCAGTGTCCACCCGCGTCTGCCATCCGGGGCCGCTGGCGCGAAGCCGCTCCACCACATCACGGGAAAGGCGGATGGTGACAACTTCCTTGGTAGGGGCTTTCTGCGGGCCACGCGGCTTCTTGAGTGAGCGCAGTTTCGTCTGCAAAGACTCCGGCAATTGAGAGAAAGGCACGGCGCTGTCGAAGTCTTTCTTTGTCCACTCCCGCACTTCCCCTTCCTCATCGGTCAAGGGTTTTCGGTATGCCATATTTTTCTGCCTCCCTCCGATTTGCCTTCCTGAAGCTGATGACTCGAATACCACGCGCGGTTTCCAGGTAGCAGAGCACATGCAGCCGATTCCCAAGATATCCAACCGAAACAATCCTGCTTTCGCTGCCACGCTGCTCAACGTGCGTCACTGCGTTTTCAAAGTCGAACTCCGCTGCCAACTCAAAAGAGAGACCGCGTTCCCGGATGTTGCGTTCGTTCTTCGCGGAATCGAACGTAACCTCCACAGTCATATTGTAAATACGATTGCCAGCGAACGGTAGTAAACATTGTGCTGGCGCGAAGCATCGCCGCCATTGTAAAGCGCCAGGGATGGACGCAAACGGAAGCCGCCCGGCGCTGCGGCGTCACCCAACCACGCTTGAATGACCTGCTGCGGGGCAGCATCTCGCGTTTCTCGTTGGACGCGCTGGTGAACATGGCCGCATTTAAAGGGCCTTCACTCGCTGGCAAACGGAACTTTCCGCAAACCGTCAGAGTGCGTTTGATCTTGGCCTCCGCCTTGGCCGCGAGTTCCGCCTGGTCGAATCCATAGTCGCGTAGCGTCATGCAGGCGCTTTCCAGAGTGCGCGTCAATTCCGACTGCGCTGCGAGCACTTTCCCATGCAGCTTGCGGTCTTCGATTTCTTTTTCCGACTAATTCGGGATGCCTCCAGTTGCCTTGGAGTCTCGTAGAAACGCCACGATTTGCTTTGCGCGCCTGCGCAAATCAACCGTAGGGGTCAAACTCAGCATCGCTTGAGGCCACAGTTCGACAGGGCGAGCCCGAAGGAAGGGCGATACCCTGGCCACCATCTGGCCAGGGTATTCGCACGCCATTGGACAGCCTTCTCCCGCAAGAAAGAGAACAGGGAACGTCTTGGCGTCGAGCAAGTCAGGAAACGAATCCAGCAATTCGCACATTAGCGACTCTGAGTCAATGCTGCCATGTTCCGGCGTCGTCACAAACTCCAGGTACAGTGAACTGTCGGGATCGCGTTGTTTGAGCTTGCATGTGAAGGTCAGAACCCCGAGGGAGTCCGAGGAAAAGTGCGCTGCAAGCATCGCTGTTGCGTAGGCATCCAAAGCTGAGAATCCACAAGATATAAACTCCGGTGGATTCCGAAAGCCGGTCTCGCCATCGTGTTCCGGGAACTTTCGCGTCTCAAACGAAGACCAATCCAGGCCAAGAAGGGATGGCTCCATTTTCCGCTGGCAGCAGCCCTCTTCCAACCACTCTTTCAGGCACCGCAATAATCTTTCCTTCTCTTCCGGCGAGGATTCGGGGTAAATTCTCTCTCGAAAGCGAAGCACTCTCGCTCGCTGCTCCGGTGTGAGACCCGGCGAGGGTTCCTCCGGTATGTTGTCGATGTCTTTTTCCTGCTTCATGGGGTTTCCCTTCCTCGGAAGGCCGTCCGCTTTTTCGCACCTCTACCAGCCCTCAATCGTGCCTCGGATTTGTTCGTGGACATTGCTGCCCCGCTCATCCTTCTTGACAGCCATCAGGAACAAGGCCCTGCCGTTGCTTCCTTTCGCCCACACTTCCCCGAGCAACTTCTTTTCTTTGGAATCGTCATTTGTGGCGTAATCCATGCCCTTGTACTCCACCACCAGCAGGCGGCCATCGAGCGTTTCCGCCACAAAATCAGGATAGAAGCGATCAGGCTGAAGTTTGTAACCGGAATGAGGAGTGGCCATTCTTGGACGAAATAGGATGGTGCTGTACAGTACATCTTGTCCGCAAGTATATGCGCCGACATGACTTTTTAGATCAGCAGAATCGTAAACTTTATGCCACGAAGACCTGAACAAACACCCGGTACGGACTTGATTGAGCGCCTTAAAGAGATTCTCCGCCGCTGTGAGGCAACCGGGGAACAGGTCAACTTTCCCGGCGAAGGTGGCGAGAGAAGATTTCGCCTTTGGTTAGCTACGGAATTTTTCAGCGACCTGCTGGATTGGCCTGGAACATCTGTGGTGCAGGGCGAGCGGTTTGACTTGATTCTGCGAGATGACGCCGGACTGCCTGTCATTACGATTGAGACGAAAACCCCGTATCACAAAGCGTCTGCTAAAGAACGTCGGGATTTTGAGAAACGACTGGCAGCATTTCCGACTCTGCGATTTGCAATCTTCACCAGCGGAAATGAGTGGGAACGGTATCTGATTCAGCACGATAATGGGGTTGAATCCGTTCTCGAAGATGCACGCTTTGAGCTTTCTTCCGTAGGCCCGACAGCCGCAAGCAGTTTCTTTGATCCGCTTCGATACAACGGCAAGGTACTCTTGCCAGAAGGCTATCGTTACAGGGTCTCGAAAGATGAGCCATTCATACAAACCGCACTGATGCGGCTCACATCCGACCTTGAAGCCTGTATTGCCGATTTGATTTCCTACTTCAACGGCTTGTTCCACGGATTGCGGGAAGGTTTTGCTGGCACTGACGCGCAGACGGTTGCTCAGGCCGTGTATTCTCGCTGGAGCAGTGAGTCCTTACGTGTTACTCCCAACAGGTTGGCTCAGGCAGTCTGTGAAACTCTACGCAGCGAGGGCACATCCGCGCAGGCACTTCTGGATTGCATCAAAGCTTTTGGTTTTGATGGCCCCACCGTGCAACAGGTCAGCGAATCCATCCTCGGACTATCTGAAAGAAACCGAAACAATGAGGATGCTATCGCGAAAATGTTATGGCCAATCTTCGAGCCATACATTAAGCAACTCTGCGCACAGACCGCCCACGTCCAACTTGCCCGCGTGCTGCTGTACCGCGTAGGAGAAGACGAAGAAGTATTCGACAAACACCTTACTGGAACTGCTCTTAAGAACATCCTTTCAAAGCAAACTGCAAATGTGCTTGGTAGAGCTTATCCGGCAACTGAAGCCCTTGAACTTGTACGCAGTCGGATGCAAAATTTTTTGCCCTCCATCTACACGCTTGGAGAATTTGACTGGTGGATGGTGAAGGCAGAATATCGACCTGGCCTCACCAGTTCGCAACGAGCATGGCTGCTACCGCACGATGAAGATTTTGAAAGGCTCAATAGCGCAATTCTCCAGCGGTTGAATCGCTATTCCTTTCACGGGGTCGATGTTGACATCTGGCGCAATCTCTACGAAAACTATCTACCGGAAGATGAGCGCCAGCGGTTAGGCGGCTTTTATACACCGGAGGCACTGGTCAACCTCGTACTCGATTTGGCAGGCTACATCAGCGACACTGAAGGGCTTTGCAAACTTTCATATATTGATCCTTCATGTGGGAGCGGCGCATTCGTCACCACAGCTCTGGGCCGCCTTCTAGAGCAGAACTATGGTTGCTGTATGCCGTAGCCGCAGTGTCGGAACCATGCGGCGGCGTTGTCGGGGGTGATGGTTTTGAGGGCGTCGCCAACGGCCTGTTCGAGGGCTTCCTGGCTGCGA
>JAJYVR010000083.1 GCA_021791935.1 Acidobacteriota bacterium | reverse complement strand
GGAATACACATTCTGCACGTCATCTTGATCTTCCAACGCCTCCAGCAGGCGAATCATCTGCGCTGCCGCCGGGCCTTCCAGCTTGGTGTAGGTGGAAGCCAGCATCGTCACTTCCGCCATCTGCGTCTCGATGCCCGCTGCTTTGATCGCGGCAAGCACTGCGTCGAACGACGCCGGTTCCGTGATGATCTCCCACGAGTCGCCTTCGTCGCGAATATCGTCGCCACCGGCTTCCAGCACCAGGTCCATCAACTTGTCTTCACCCGCAGCCGACTTGGCAACGGAGATCAGACCCTTCTTCGAAAACATCCATGACACAGAATTCGATTCGCCCAGGTTGCCGCCGTTCTTGGAAAAACCATGACGAATTTCGCTAACAGTGCGGTTGCGATTGTCTGTTGTCGCCTCCACGATGACGGCAACACCGCCGGGGCCGTAGCCCTCGAACGTGATTTCCTCGTAGGCCGCGCCTTCCAGCTCGCCTGTACCGCGCTGAATCGCGCGCTTGATGTTGTCCTGCGGCATGTTTTCCGCTTTGGCAGCGGCAATAGCGCCACGCAGCCGCGGATTGCCGTCTGGATCTCCGCCGCCGGCCCGGGCGGCCATGGTAATTTCCTTGATCAGGCGCGTGAAAATCTTTCCCCGCTTGGCGTCGGTCGCGCCCTTCTTATGCTTGATAGTGGCCCATTTTGAATGGCCGGACATGGAAGACCCTCGTGAACTGCTTTCGATGCAAATTTAGATGCTACCGTGATCGCCGCGCGTCCGCACGAACCTTGATTTTACCACGCTGGAGATGCCCGTCCGAACGACGGGATCGCCAATCCGTGGCTAGCCTACGCCTTCTGCGACCGAGGCTTGCGAAATGCAAAAATGACCGCCAGCAGCGGCGGGGCCAGCAACACTCCCCAGAAAGGAATGACAATTCCCAGCAGGATCGGCCCGAAGATCGACGCCCAGATCGGCACCCTGGCATTTTTCTTCATCAACCAGGGCTGCAGGCCCAGTTGGTCAATGACGACAATCGCCGCATACAGCCCCAGCAGCAGCCCAAATTTCTCCCAACCGCCGCCGGTAAACAGCAGCGTAAGGCTGGGGCCGATCAACGCCAACATGCCGCCAATATTGGGAATGAATTGCGCGATGGCGCCGATGAGCGCCCACAGCGGGGCCAGAGGTATATGCAGCAGCCATAGTCCGGCCAGCCAAAGTATGCCCACCAAAACGGCGTCGATGAAGGTGGCCCGCAGCCAGTTCATCAGCGCTCCGCCGGCCTTTGCGATGGGAGGGCGCAGCTTCGCTGGCGGGCGGATGCTGGAGCTTTCTTTTTCCGGCTCGTTCATTGGATGCCTCGCGCGGGTTGGATTGTGCGCGGCGGCTGTGGCGGGGACTGCGAATTGCAAGCAGATGACATCGAAGCGGGTACTCCTGCGCGACCTTGCCACGGGAAAAGCCGTCCCTCGGCGAACTCTGTGATGATACCAATCGAAAATCCGCTGATAAACTACAAGCAAATGAAATTTGGCGTGCTTGTTTTTCCCGGGTCCAACTGCGACCATGACACCTACCACGTCATCTCGGAAGTGGTGGGCCAGCCGGTCGTCTTTCTGTGGCACGAAAGCGAACAGCTTGAAAACTGCGATGCGATTCTTGTTCCCGGCGGCTTCGCCTATGGAGATTATCTCCGCACCGGCGCCATCGCCCACTTCGCGCCCATCATGCAGGCAGTGAAGAAATTTGCCGCATCCGGCGGCCTGGTATTGGGAATTTGCAATGGATTTCAAATCCTGGCGGAGAGCGGTTTGCTGCCCGGCGCGCTGATGCGCAACGCCGGCCTGAAATACGTCTGCAAACAGGTCTACCTGCGGACGGAAACCAGCGACTCCCCGTTTACCAATTTACTGCGGCCAGGCCAGGTCCTGAAGATTCCCATCGGCCACATGGAAGGAAATTATTTCTGCGATGCAGCCACACTGAAGCAACTGGAAGAGCAGCGCCGCACCGCCTTTCGCTACTCGACGGCCGCGGGAGAGATTACAACGGAAGCCAATCCCAACGGATCGCTCCAGAATATTGCCGGCATCCTGAATGAAGGGCGCAACGTATTGGGGATGATGCCGCATCCCGACCGGTCCAGCGAAGCGTTGCTGGGTTCCGCGGACGGTCTGCGCATCTTCCAGTCGATGGTGGCGACCCTGGCAGGACAGGATTGAAACAGGAACGGGCATTCGGCTCACTATGATTGACATTCATCACCACCTGCTGCCCGGCCTCGACGATGGAGCCAGAGATATAGAAACATCCCTCGATATGGCGAACATTGCCATCGACGACGGCATTACAGCCATCGCATGTACGCCCCACGCCAACAGCGACTATGCCTTTCGCCCCGAAAAAAATGCTGCGCTGCTAGCGGAGTTGCAACAGAAGATCGGCGACCGTCTGACCCTTGGCCTCGGCTGCGACTTCCATCTCAGCTACGACAATATTGAAGACGCGCTGGCCCACCCGACAAAATACACGGTCAACGGCAAAAAATATTTGTTAGTGGAGTTTCCAGACTTCGGCATTCCTCAGAATATCTCGGCCAGCTTTTATGAGATGGCCGTCGCCGGCATGGTTCCCATCCTGACCCATCCGGAACGCAACCTGACCCTGATGCAGCAGCCGGAAAAATTGGTGCCGTGGCTTCGCATGGGCTGCCTGGTACAGGTGACCGCAGGCTCCCTGGTCGGCAGGTTTGGACGAGGACCGCAGCGCATCGCGCGGGAACTGCTGGATTGGGGATGGGTGCACATCGTCGCCACCGACGCCCACAATACATCCTCGCGACCGCCGGTAATGAGTAAGGCCTTCGAATTCCTCTCCGAGCATTATGGAGCCGAAACCGCGGAACGCCTGTGTGTGAAAAATCCAGGCGCGGTGTTTGACGGCGAAGGATTGCCGGAACAACCGGAGCCGGCGCGCGCCTTTGAAGAAGACGAAGAATTTATCCCTCCCAAAAAACGCGGCCTCTTCTCAATCTTCCGCCGCTCGTAGTCCGCGAAAAAAGCTCATTTTTTCGACAGAGCTACGGAACCACCAGCCTGTGGCCCATTCAAGCCTGCCGTTGGCTTGAGTGGGGTCAATCCCATCCTAAATTCTGCAATTCTGCGTTACAGAATTTACGGAATTAAGAGCAATTTTCCTGTCGTGGCGCGTGATTGCAAGGCCTCCTGGGCCTTGGCCGCCTCCGTGAGCGGAAAGGTTTGGTGGATGCGCAGCTTCAGCGTGCCGCGCTCGATGCGAGCAAACACATCTGCCGAGCGCGATTCCAACTCTTCGCTGCTTTCCACATAGTGCGCCAGGCTGGGGCGCGTCAGGAACAGCGATCCCCCGCGCGATAGCTGGATCAGGTCGAACGGCGGTACCGACCCGCTCGAAGCGCCAAACAGCACCATCATCCCACGATGCCGCAAACACTTCAAGGAACGCTCAAAGGTTTCCCTGCCAACCGAATCGTACACAACATCGACACCGCGACCGCCGGTGATCTTCTTCACCGCGGACTCAAAATCTTCCTGCGAGTAGAGAATCACGTCCTGCGCGCCAGCCTCACGCGCCAGTTTCGCCTTCTCTGGTGTCGAGACAGTGGAGATGACCTGCGCGCCCACCTCGACCGCCATCTGGGTCAGCAGCAGTCCAACCCCGCCCGCACCGGCATGTACTAGCGCCGTGTCGCCGGCCTTCAAGGAAAATGTCGCTGTGGTGAGGTACTGCGCCGTCATGCCCTGCAACAGGCTTGCTGCGGCTTGCTCGAACGTGACCGCAACGGGAACGGCGACGAGTTGAGTTTCCGAAACGACGGCGAACTCCGCATACGCTCCCAGGGATGTACACCAGGCGACGCGATCGCCCACGCGAAACCGTTCCACGTTCGCGCCGACGGCAACGACAATCCCCGCAGCTTCCTGCCCCAAGGTCAACGGAAGCGGCGCGGAATAAACTCCCTCGCGATAATAAATGTCGATGAAGTTGACGCCGATGGCTTTCACTTCCACCAGCACCTGTCCGGCAGCGGGCACGGGACGCTCAATGTCGACCAGGCAGACCGTTTCCGGGCCGCCGGTTTTGGCAATTTGAATGGCTTTCATGGGCTGCCTCAACTGGATGGCTAGGAAGGCGTAGCAGGCGAGGAGTTACTCCCCGCGCAGAATGCTGGCTTCTCCCGATGCATTCAAGCGAATGACTCGGTCAATCGTATACGGAGCGCGCCCCTGCCCCTGATAGAAATGCCGCACCAGCAGCTCGCCGATCAGGCCGATGGCCAACAACTGGATGCCGGCCAGAATCAGAACTCCCGCAACGACAAATAAAGGACCGTGCTGGTCCATGATGGGCTGATGCGTCAGCACCTTCAAGATCAGCAGCCACATTGAAAGCGCCAGGCCGCCAGCCATGCTGGTCGCGCCCAGCGAGCCGAAGAAATGCATCGGCCGCGACATGTATCTCAGCAGGAAGCGAATCGTCATCAGATCGAAAAACACGCGGAACGTACGCGAAATGCCATAGTGCGATTTTCCCCGTTCGCGATTGATGTTCTTGATGGGAATTTCGCAGATCGACGCGCCGTACCACGACGCCAGCGCGGGAATAAAGCGGTGCATCTCGCCATACAGCGGGATGCTGTGGATCACTTCTCTGCGATACGCCTTATAGGTGGTGCCAAAGTCGTGGATGTCGACGCCGGACAACTTCGCCATCAGCCAATTGGCGCAACGCGACGGAATGCGCCGCATGACGAAGTTGTCGATGCGCTCTTTCCTCCATCCGCTGACAACGTCGTAGCCCTCTTCCAGCTTGGCAAGAAAATTCGGGATCTCCGACGGATCGTGCTGCAAATCGCCGTCCATCGCCAGGATGAAATCTCCCTGGGCGTGATCGAAGCCCGCGGCCAACGCGCAGGTCTGGCCGAAGTTGCGGCGCAGCTTGACGACCGTCACGCGACTGTCTACAGCGGTGATCTCTTCCAACAGGCGATAGGTGCGGTCCGTCGAACCATCGTCGACGAAGATCAGCTCAAATGTGTCTCCCACCTGCTCCATCACTGCTTTCAATGCGTCATAGAGGGCGGTAACACTTTCTTCCTCGTTATGGAATGGAACGACGACGGAATATTTCGGCATATCACTAGAGTATAACTTCGGGCGACCGCGGAAGCACAACGGAATATGCCGACCAGCGGAAGGACCGCATCTTTCTGGACACACTTTTGGACGCATGCCAGCCGACTTTGGTTAGGCGCAATTGGATGGCCCAGCCAAAGCCACGCCAGCCGCATCAGAAGCCGGTCGTTTGGAGATGCGATTGGGTGTCCCCACAAGGCGGCAGCGAACCCGAGACCTGCCACTGGCCATTGTTTCTGCGGAGTAAATACAGTCCGCCGCCTTGGCAACCCCGGCCACATTGATATGCGGCATACACAGCGGCGGTCTTCTTATCGGAGCTGAAGCCGACTGCGGAAAATTGTATCCATCCTCCAGAATCGGCGTGGCGCTCAAAGAACAGGTCCCAGGCACCTATTACTTGATGTCGAATAGGTTCCAGCTCCCTGGATCCGATAAGCGTGTACGAGCGCGAGATATGGAGCTTTGGCTCCAGCGTCCAAATCTGCCGGTTGGCCTGCCGATACTGGGCGATGGCCGAGTTGACCCCGCTCCCCACTGTTGCCGAGCGGGGCAGGCAGACGGGAAACGGACTCGTCTCGTCCAGCAATACGAGGTTCCGGGCGTCCAACTGCGTCCATGGCCAAAGATGCGGCAATACCGCAGAGTAGACGGCATACACATCGGGACTGATTGTGGGCTGCGGCTGCCTTTTAGGGTTGGCGAAGGCAGTCGATGAAACCAGTAGACACATGAAAGTCAAGATTGCTGCCACCGAGATACGAAAACTCAACACGCAGGTCCCTCACTAAAACATTTCAGTCAAAATTGGTCAACAACTATTATTATATGAGCCATTTCACGACTGCCCATGAGTATTCGGCGATTCGCCTCAGGATTTGGAAATCTATACTGAACAGTGTCGGCTGGGTCGCTCTGCTCCAGCGGAAAATACACTTCAATCGCACCTTACTTCCATGGTCCTTCTGCACGCACCCAACAGCAGTGTGGTAAATTCAAAGTTCGGCAACCTTGCCTGGAGAGATGGCCGAGTGGCTGAAGGCGCACGCTTGGAAAGCGTGTTTACCGCAAGGTAACGTGGGTTCGAATCCCACTCTCTCCGCCAGACCTATATCCAGCCTCGTCCAAAAGCGTCCAATCATCTACAGAAAATCAATCACTTAGCGGAACTTAGCATCCGGTTTGGTGCAATGCCGTCCCGTTGCATCCGACCATAAGTGGTGGTAGGGTTGTGTGGTAGGAAATGCCCTACCACCACTGAATCCAAAAACTCTACCACAGGTCTACCACCACATGCCGACAAAACCGTTGACCGATACGAAGCTAAAAAATTCCAAGTGCCCCAAAGGGCAATCCATTATGAAATTGCACGATGGGGAAGGTTTGTATCTTTGGGTGTTCGCCAACGGCAGAAAGCATTGGCGGTTTCGCTGGCGCGTTGACAGCAAGGAACGGTTGCTGGCGCTGGGCCAATATCCGCACGTCAGTCTGGCGGAGGCCCGCAAGAGCCGCGATAAGTTGCAGAGCCAACGCGAGCATGACCTTGACCCCTCAGCGGAGCGCATGGTGGAGATTCAGCGCAAGCGGATTGCCGATGCCAACTCGTTTGAGGCGGTTGCGAAGGAATGGTATGGAAAGCAAGTCCACGTGTGGAGCACGTCGCACATACGCGATGTAAAACGGCGGTTGGAGGGCAACATCTTCCCCATTCTGGGGCAACGTCCCATTGCAGAAATCGAAGCGCCGGAATTGCTTTCAGCCATTCGCAAGATAGAGTCGCGCGGTTCTTACGATCTGGCGCATCGCGTGTTGCAGGTCTGCGGACAAGTCTTTCGCTACGGAATCGCCACAGGCCGATGCAGCCGCGATCTGTCGAAAGACTTGTACGGCGCTCTGACACCGCACCAAAAGCAGCACCAGGCCGCCGTAAGGCCGGAGGAATTGCCCGCGCTGATGCGGGCCATCGCGGGCTATGACAGATTGGGAAGCAGCCAAGTCCGGCTGGCGCTGCAAATGCTGGCGCTGACCTTTGTACGCACTGGCGAATTGATTGGCGCGACATGGGACGAGTTCAAATTGGATGAGAAAGTCTGGGCAATTCCGGCAGAGCGCATGAAGATGCGGGCGGAACACATCGTACCGCTGGCATCGCAGACCATCGCCTTGCTTGCGGAATTGAAGCCGCTCTCTGGGTACAGTCGGTTCATCCTGCCCGGACGAAACGCGGCGAAGACCCTCAGCAATGGCGCAATGCTCATGGCCCTGAAGCGGCTAGGCTACAGAGGCAAGATGACAGGCCACGGTTTCCGCGCCGTCGCCAGTACCGTCCTGAATGAACAGGGCTTCCGCCCCGATGTGATCGAACGCCAGCTTGCCCACTGCGAGCGCAACGCTGTGCGCGGCGCATATAACCGCGCGGAATATCTGAAGGAACGCACGCGCATGATGCAATGGTGGGCAGACTACCTGGATTCCCTCGTGAATGGCTCCAAAGTGATCGTAGGCAACTTTAGCGGAGTAGCGTAGAGCCTGAGAACGCTCAGGCCATCGTGCCGCTACGCCAGTGTAGAAAACGCTATCAGAGATGCTCAAAATCGAGCATCGGCTTTATCCTCTTGACGCCCTACTCGGATTTTGGCTGCAAACCTGGCCCTCTCTCTCCTGCCCTCAGGCTCTTCATCTTCACAAATAGCTTTATGTAAAAGCCCTCAAGTGCCTAAGACGACGAAGCTTATCTTATTGCACTGATCTTCTCTAAACCGAGGGGAACCCTATCAGTGGAATGGCTGGATAGCTGCGTCTTCCGATCCGCCCAAACTTGGAGCCTAAGCCTTTTCATGGGATAACGCCTTGGGATGGTACCGGCTTTTGCGAGGCCTAATTGGAGCTTCGCATTTTCGGGGGTACAACTCCATCCATAAAGAAAGGAGAAAAAATGACCGAACGGCTTTTGCGACTGAGAGAAGTTCAGCAGCGGATTCCCTACAGCCGCAGCTCGATTTACCTGAAGATTTCGCTGGGGGAATTTCCAAGGCCCGTCAAAATGGGCAAACGAGCGGTTGCCTGGCGTGAGGCCGACGTTGAAAAGTGGATGGCCGAACGTCTGGAGGCACGGCAATGACCCCAGAAGCACTGGCCGCCATTGTGAACGCCCGGCGTGCTGGCGTTGGCAAGTGGCAAGCCCGATGTCCAGCTCATGCGGATAGCTCGCCTTCTCTAAGCATCGCGGAAGGGAAAGACGGGAGGGTGCTAATGCGCTGCTGGGCCGGATGCGCGACCAAAGACATTCTCGCAGCCTGTGGCCTTACAATGCGCGACCTGTTCGCTGGCAATCCTGCTACGCCGCAACAAATGGCTGCGCTTGCGACAGAGCGGAAAACCAGAGACGAAGTGGAGCGCCAGCAACGGACACGCGACCGCGCGAAACGAGACCGGGTTTTCAAGCTGGGGCAGCTAGTCGCTACGCTGGGCGCGAAGCTGGCCCGCTCTCCCGATGATGACAAGCTCGCGGAACTATTCCACACAAGCTGTGATCGGTTTTGCGCGGCGGAAGCGGAACTGTATCCAGCGCACGCGGAATTGCGCGGGTTGCCAATGGAAGCGCCAGCCGAAACGCCAGCGTGGCTTGCCGATGCGCTCTCTGACATTGGCCGGAATTTAAGCCAAGGAAAAGGCCCGTTGGAAGCGGGCCTCGAAAGGATTGCTTAATGTCTACCGAACGTGTATCGCAGTTCCCCAATCGCCACGAAGCGGCGGCTATGACCTATGACGAATTGGCGGCATTGGCGAAAGGTGTCATCCGCGATGAACCGGAACCGGCAAGCAACGCGCAAACGGAACCGCAAGAGAGCTGGCCCGAACCGATGTCCGGAGATGCGTTTCATGGATTGGCAGGCGACTTCGTGCGGCTGGTGCTTCCTGAAACGGAAGCCGATCCACAAGCCCTGTTGCTGGCGTTTCTTCTGGGGTTTGGCTGCATGATTGGACGCAAGCCGTTCTATCAGGTAGAGAGCACACGGCATGGCGTCAATCTGTTTTCTGTGATTGTGGGAGATACATCGAAGGCCAGAAAAGGGACGGCTACAGACCGGGCGACAGACATTCTCAGCCGTGTGGATGAGGAATTTATGGCGACTCGGAAGCGGTCTGGATTGTCTTCCGGCGAAGGTCTGATTCAGGCCGTGCGGGATGCCCGCGAAGACGATGTGCCAGTCAAAGGCAAAGCAGGAGCAAAGGGATTCGAGCGCCAGACAGTAGACACTGGGGAGCCGGACAAGCGGCTATTCGTCATCGAATCCGAGTTTGGCAGCGTTCTGCAGCAGTCGGGCAAGGACGGCAATATCCTATCAGCGATATTGCGAGATGCATGGGACGGAAAGCCTTTGCGTGTCTTGGCGCGAAGCAATAAAGATTCCTGCCAAGAGCCGCACATCGCGCTGCTCGGAAACGTGACTATCGAAGAGTTGCAACGCCTGCTCACCACGAATGACAAGGCCAATGGTTTTGGAAATCGCATTCTCTGGTGCTGCGCGAAACGTTCCAAGCTATTGGCCCATGGGGGCAGGCCATTGAATGATCCCAAAATTGTGGCACTTGTTTACAGTTTGCAATCGGCGCTGCAAGCGGCTCAGACCATTGGTTGCGTCCGCTTTGATGCAGATGCCTATCGCGCGTGGGAATCGGCCTACCGTGTTCTGACGGAAGGCGCGATCGGCATATTCGGAAGCATGACGGCGCGGGCTGAGGCCCAGGTTGTCCGGCTCTCGACTCTTTACGCTCTGCTCGACAGTTCCAGCCTCATTCGCATGGAACATCTGAAGGCTGCGCAAGAGGTGTGGGCCTACTGCGAAGATAGCGTGCGTCACATATTTGGAGACGCATTGGGAGACGAGACTGCCGATGCCATCTTGCGAATGCTGCGCAACGCTCAGGATGGAATGACGCAGACGGAGATCAACCGTAGCTTTGGCAGCCACAAAGCTTCCGCCGAACTAAATCGGGCTTTGACGCTTTTACAAAAGCGCCACAAGATCAATTCTCAAAAGATTGAGACAGGTGGCGGCCCCGTAACTCGCTGGAGTCTCTATGCGTAAAGAGCGTATTGTGCGTAAAGACCAGCCGCGTGCGCCCGCACTTTACGCACAATACTCTCTTTACGCAGATAGGTGTATTTCTGAATCGCCCGGAAAGGATGGTTTCAAATGCCGCTGTTAAGCCGCAGAGAAAGACTTAGAAGGTCGCTGGAACTCTCGAATCTACCTAACGCAATGGATAAAGACACTATGTCTCTAGATATCGCAAACACGTGGGATGAACCTTCACCGCGCCCTGAGACGCTGGCACAGGTAGAATTGCTGCCCGCAGAGGTTCGCCTGTGGGACGACGCGATGCGGGTATGGGTGAACGCGCACTGCACCTTACCCGAGTGTAGCTGGGGCAGCCTATCCCGCCTCTACATATCACACATAGAACACGCGCACCAGAGCAGCGGCATGTTCGCACCAGACTGCGAAACCTTCCAAGCCATCCTCATGGCGCTGGGCTTCCAGATTCAGGATGGCTTTGTGTACGGCTTGATTCTGCGTGAGGATCGGACACCCTCGCGTTAACCAAAATCTACGCTAGAAACCGGCTGTGCTGGCGCTCTACGATGCTCGACTCTAACGAATAGCGAACCTGGACAGGAGCTTCCCCATGCTCTACAAACGTGGCAAATTCTGGTGGTATGAGTTTCAAATTGACGGGCGCAAAATTCGCCAATCTACGAAAACAGAGGATCGTATCCTGGCGGAGCAGATTGCTGAGGCCCGGCATTCTCAAGCGTTGCTCTCCCCGCATGGCGGCTACTCGCAATTCATCACTCTGGCGGAGGGCGCGAAGCTATGGCATAGCGAGCGCCGCGCCGGATGGACACGCACGACAGAATCGGCGGCCCGGTACAATCTGCGGCATCTTGTGGCATTTTTCGGTTGCACGAAGCTTCACAGAATCACGCCGCTTGCAATCGGGAAATACCAATCAACCCGACTGGTGGAAGGTGCCAGCGCAGCGACAATCAATCAGGAAACAACGACACTGCGGTCGATACTCCGCAAGGCCCGCCTCTGGGAAGACTTAAGGCCCGATGTAAAGAGACTCCGCCAGCGCACGGATGTAGGCCGCGCTCTTGAGGAACTGGAATTGCGAAGGCTGCTGGCGGCGGCGCGAACATGCCCCAGCGAAAGCCTGTACACGGCCATTCTGCTCTCCGTCCATACAGGACTGCGGCGGTTTGAATTGTGCAACCTGCAATGGCGCGATATCGACCGGCGAAAGCACACTTTGCGCGTGATGCGCTCTAAAACCGAGGCCGGAACTGGCCGCATCGTTCCTCTCAATTCGACTGCCTGGACAGCACTCGATAGCTGGCGAGCGAAGTTTTCAGGCGTCCAACCCGAACACTACATTTTCCCTACAGAGAGCTATGGTTTCGGCGGACGCTATCGCTTCGATGTGACCCGGCCCATCATGGGCTGGAATACGGCATGGTCTGGTATCCGCAAAAAGACTGGCGTGCAGTGTCGCTGGCACGATCTGCGGCATACATTTATCAGCCGCTTGGCTGAAAGGCCAGTTAGCGATTCCACCATCAAAGCATTGGCTGGCCACGTCTCCCCCAGAATGCTTGCCCGATATAGTCATGTCCGCAATGCGGTTCTCCATGCAGCGGTACGCAGTCTGGACAAGCCGCTGAACGCAGCAAGCCAGTAGAGTCAACCCAGCGTCAGAACTGCCACACTCAGAAATGCCGCTTCCCTTGCACACAACGGGGAGCGGCATTTTTATTGTGTTTGTCGAGCTTTGGCCGCCCGCTGCATCGTTTAGTACCGGTTGTGAGTCCGGCGGGGGCAAGAAATTGGCAGCTTGAGACCGCAAGGCGCGCAGCGCATTATGCGCTATGTCCATCTCAGGCAACGGGTTAGAGAATAATCCGCCGCATAAGCGGCCATATCAACGCAGGCGGTCGCACCAGCAAGCGATTTTGTAGACCCATTTTGCCTGTGGAACATAGAACCGGCACGGATCATCTCACGCGCCGCGCCGCTGCAATCTGATTGTGTATCTATGAGTTGCAAGCCTGGCTCTTGGAGAAAAAGGTACTCCCAGACCGATTGCCTTGTGGGGTTCGCGCCAGCCCCGGGTACGTCTAGCGCCAGCAATTTGAGAGGCAATGTCCGATCCCGATTTGCCAGAGGTTTTTTTGAGGGTTTTGCGGTTTCAGCACATCGAAATCCGCAATAGCCATGCGGCTCCCAAACGCATCGGACACGAAATTCGCGGATCGGACATTGCCCTCATTTGGGCGTGTCTGAGCAGAAAATCAAGCCGCAACTGTTCACTTCGTACCGTCGATGTGCCCGCGCTCGCCCTGTCCATCCCTTCGCAAAGCGTGACTGGCTCTGTAAGATTGGGCGTAGCTTCCCATGGCCCGCACATCTCTAGCTCTGCCGGAATTTATCGAACGCTGGAAGGCCAGCGAGCTTTCCGAGCGGGCCGCCGCGCAGTCGCATTTCATCGACCTCTGCGATTTGCTTGGGCAATCGCATCCCGCCGCCGCCGATCCTACCGGGGATACCTTCACCTTTGAGAAGCACGTCTCCAAGCTCAAGGGCGGCAAAGGTTATGCGGACGTGTGGAAGCGCGGCCATTTCGCATGGGAGTACAAGGGCAAGCATAAAGACCTGGATACTGCCTACGCGCAGCTTGCCGATTACCGCGAAGACCTGGAAAATCCGCCGCTGCTGGTGGTCTGCGACCAAGAGCGTTTTGAAGTCCATACCAATTTCACCGGAACGAAAAAGCAGGTATACAGCTTCCGCCTGGACGATCTGCTCTCCCCGGCTCCCACCGCCAATTGCGCCCTGCCGCCGCTGGAAGTCCTGCGCGCTGTCTTCACGGAACCGGAACTGCTGAGGCCGGAGCGGGCCGCTGCGCGTGTCACCGAGCAGGCGGCGACGGAGTTTAGCTCCCTTGC
>JAJYVR010000082.1 GCA_021791935.1 Acidobacteriota bacterium | reverse complement strand
AGTGGCCAGGAGAAGTTGATCTTGCTCCGGACGCGATGCACACCGCAATCCAAGAGCATGGAGAATGGTTGCTCTAAAAGGGATCGCGCGGGCAGGGATAAAATGAGGTCAGGAGGACTGAAGAAATCGTCAACTCACCCACCCCAATGACCCATGAACCTCCTACGATACGCGAACTGCTCTGGTCGCCAGCAGAGAAGGCATCCGCCCGCAGGGCCTTCCATCGGGCGCTTAAGAAGGAATTCGATGCCATCATGCAGGAAGCCAAGGCGCGGGCTGCGAGGATCGAAGAGATCTCCGAACTATGGGAACTGGAAGACTGGCTGGCCGAGCGCCGCCGTGAGGTCGATCGCAAGTACGACTATCGATACTCCGTCCTGCCGCTGGTCTTCGCTGTGCTGCTCCGCGAAGGCCGGCTTAACGAAGCCGATCTCGACGGCATCGGACAAGACAAGGTTGACCTTATCCGCCACGCCGCCACACTCTGAAGGTCCTCCCATATCTGCACGCGAATCCAAGCGGAATCTATCGCCGCTCCACCAGCATCTGCTCGGTGACCAACTGCGTCATGTCGCGCTTTTCCAGGCCATGCTCACGCTTGTTGAATTCATCCACCTTGCTGGACCAGTTCATCGAACAGAATTTCGGTCCGCACATGGAACAGAACGCTGCTTCCTTGTAATATTCGTCGGGCAGCGTCTCATCGTGCATGGAGCGGGCCGTCTCCGGGTCGAGCGATAGCGCAAACTGCTTGTCCCAATCGAAGGTGTAACGCGCGTGGCTGATGGCATCGTCGCGGTCGCGCGCGCCGGGACGATGGCGTGCAACATCCGCCGCATGAGCGGCAATCTTGTAGGCGATGATGCCGTCCTTCACATCTTTTTCGTTCGGCAGGCCCAGATGTTCTTTCGGCGTGACGTAGCACAGCATGGCCGCGCCATACCAGCCGATCATGGTCGCGCCAATGGCGCTGGTGATGTGGTCGTAGCCGGGCGCGATATCAGTCACCAGCGGCCCCAGCGTGTAGAACGGCGCGGCGTGGCACAACTCGACTTCTTTCTCCACCTGCTCTTTGATCTTGTCGAGTGGGATGTGACCGGGCCCTTCAATCATGGTCTGCACATCGGATTTCCAGGCGACAGTCGTCAACTCACCGAGAGTTTTCAACTCGGCAAACTGCGCTTCGTCGCTGGCATCGGCCAGGCAGCCGGGCCGCAGTCCGTCGCCCAGTGAAAAGCTGACGTCGTGCTTGGCCATCACCTTCACGATGCGATCGAAATGTTCGTACAGAAAATTCTGCTTGTGGTGGTGCGTCATCCACTGCGCCAGGATTGCTCCGCCGCGACTGACGATCCCGGTGATGCGCTTGGCGACCATCGGCACGTATTGCACCAGCAGCCCCGCGTGGACCGTAAAGTAGTCCACCCCCTGCTCGGCCTGTTCCTCGATCACTTCCAGGTAGACGTCGATGTTCAGGTCTTCCAGCTTCTTGACGCGGCTCAACGCTTCGTAAATCGGCACGGTCCCGATCGGCACGGGAGAGTTCCGCAGGATGGCTTCGCGAATGGAGTGAATGTCGCCCCCGGTCGAAAGGTCCATCACCGTGTCCGCGCCAAAGTGGACGGAAGTGTGCAGCTTGCGCAGTTCCTCGTCGATGTTCGACGTAATGGCGGAGTTGCCGATGTTCGCGTTGATTTTGCACTTTGAAGCCACGCCGATCGCCATCGGCTCCAACTCCGGATGATTCACATTGGCCGGAATGATCATGCGCCCCGCCGCCACTTCGTCGCAAATCAGTTCCGGCGTCAGCTTTTCAATCTGGGCGATGTACGCCATCTCTTCAGTGATTTTTCCCTGTCTCGCAAAATGCATCTGCGACATGTTCCAGTCGCCAGTCCTGGCGGCCTCTTCACGCCGCTTGACGATCCAATCCGCGCGTCCTGTAGGAAGTTTCGTGGTGGGATTGCCTGCTGTTTTATCGAGATGATGGCCATTGTTGCTCATGTGTACCTCGTGCTCCCGGAGTGATGTTCCCACGCAACGAACGGACCGCTTCGCTACCACGATTATACCTTGGCAAACTCTGCTCCTCGGACGGAGAAAAATTACAGAATGCGCGGTATCCATGCGTATTTTCCATGCGGTCGAGACCGTATCGCGGAAAGTACCTCGATGGCGCAAACGCAAGCCCAGCCTCTCAAACACAGCGAACTTTCCGTATACTCCAAAGAGTGCATCCAGCCGCCAACGTTATCGAACTGCGCGAAGTGTCAAAGTTGTACGGTACCTTCGCGGCGCTACGCAAAATCACGGCGGAATTTCATACCGGCAACAGCTATGTAATCCTGGGGCCGAACGGAGCCGGCAAGTCGACCCTGCTGCGGAACCTGGCCGGCCTGACGCGGCCTTCGTTCGGCACGATGACGATTCTTGGCAGCGGCGAAGTGTCCGAAGTGCGCAGCCGCATTGGATACCTCGGCCACGATTCCATGCTCTACGACGAGCTGACGGCGATGGAGAACCTGCGCTACAGTGCCAGCTTGTATCAGGGCGAAACGCTTTCCTCCGGGCGATGGACGCCCGAGCAATCGCTTGCCATGGTGGGCCTCGATCCGGCCTTGAATCGTCCTGTCGGCAAATTTTCGCAGGGTATGCGGCAACGCGCGTCACTGGCGCGGGCGCTGATGGCGAAGCCGGACTTGCTGCTACTGGACGAGCCTTTCTCCAACGTCGATCTTGCCAGCAGCGCGCAGATGCTGCACGTCCTGAATCAACTGCGTGCCGCCGGAAATACTATTCTGCTGACCACCCATCAGCCCGACCTGGCACGTCCCATCGCCGACTGCTTCTGCACCATGGAAGCCGGTCAGATTGTCAGCATGGAATATTTTCCGCCGTCGAATGCGCCTGCCGGAATGCGATCTGCAGCGGGGCTGCGCGCATGAAGACAAATGCCTGCCGGTTGCTCGACGCTCTGCAGATTCGCTACGAAACTCGCGAATACCCGGTCGACCCCGAGGATCTTTCCGGTGAAACCGTCGCTAGAAAAATCAACATGCCCACGGAGCAGGTGTTCAAGACATTGTTGTGCCGCGTCGACCAACGAGACATCGTGTTTGCGGTCCTCTCCGTGGCCGATGAATTGGATTTTAAAAAGCTGGCGGTCGCCGCCGGTGGACGCTGTGCCGAACTGGTACCCATCAAGGAAGTCCAGCCGCTGACCGGCTATATTCGCGGCGGCGTCACCGTCTTCGCCAGCAAAAAACCCTATCCGGTATTCGCCGATGAATCCATTCAATTGTTCGATGCCATCTCGGTCTCTGCCGGAACGCGCGGCATGCAAATCCTACTTCGTCCTGTAGATTATTTGCGGGCCGCCGAAGCGAAACTTGTCGACCTGACACGCACAGCAGCGCCCGATGCCAAAGGCGGAGGCCGATGAGCTACACGCGCATTGTGTGGGCCCACCTGGCCAAAGATTTGCGTTTGGAATGGCGCTCGAAAGACGCCATCAACGGGATGCTGTTCTTCTCCCTGCTGGTCGTGGTGCTGTTCAGTTTCGCCTTCGATCCCACCATGGCGGTCTCGCGCCAGATTGCCGGCGGCATCCTGTGGGTCGCCCTGTTGTTCGCCTCCACCACCGCGCTGAACCAGACCTGGACGCGCGAACTGCGGCATCAGGTGCTCGATGCGCAGCGCATGGCCCCCAGCCCCGCCAGCGCATTGTTTCTCGGGAAGGTGCTGGCAAACTTTCTCTTCGTCACCATGATTCAGGTGGTGCTGGGCCCGCTGTTCATCATCTTCTATAACCTGCATGCGCTCGGCCAGGGTTGGTGGATGGCCGTGGTATTGCCGCTGGGAACGCTGGCCCTGGTGGTGAACGGGACCTTCTTTGCCGCGCTGTCCCTGCGCACCCGCAACCGGGAAATGCTGCTGCCGCTGATTCTCTTCCCTGTCTCGATTCCGGCGTTGCTGGCCATGGTACAGTCCACCTCCGCGATCCTCACCGGAGAATCCGATCCGGGCCTGTGGATCAACATGCTGGCCGGCTACGACATCATCTTCATGACCCTCTGCCTGCTGCTGTTTGAAACGATTCTGAACGCCGAATGACGGGATTCAAAGGGTCTTGTCGTACACTACGGTATCGAAGGGCCTTGAATCGCCATGAAACGCACACTCCAATTCGGGTTACCGATTGCGTTGGGAATCCTCGCGATAGGTTTTTACCAAGCCATGTACGTAGCGCCGGTAGAAGCCACCATGGGCGAAATCTACCGAATCTTCTATTATCATGTCCCGTCAAACACTATGGGACTGCTCTTCCCTTTCCTTAATTTCGCGGCTTCCGCTGTCTATCTGTTCACGCGACGCTCCAATCCTTCGCTCGCTCAGGCGGCGGATGCACTTGCTTTAGCATCGGCGGAGGTGGCGCTCGTTTTCTTAACCATTGGGCTAGCTACGGGAATGCTTTGGGCGAAACCAGTCTGGGGAATCTGGTGGACTTGGGATCCGCGTCTCACTAGTTGCCTAGTCCTTTGGTTGATCTATGTGAGCTATCTTCTTCTTCGTCGCTTTACCGCAGGAGGCCAGACTCAGACGTTGGCTGCCGTGCTCTCGGTCTTTGCCGCAGTCGACGTTCCCATCGTTTATATGTCGATTCGATGGTGGCGCACTCAACATCCTTCACCGGTCTTCTTTGGAGGTCCGGGCGCGGGCATCGATCCACACATGTGGCCGGCAGTCTTGTGGAACCTGACCGGATGGTTTTTATGGGGAGTGATGCTAGTAACTCTGCGATACCAGCTGGAGCGGAAACGCCAGCGCGTTGAGCGAAAATCGGCGCTCAATGCACTGGAAGCAGAACCCCAAATGACGCCGTAGTGAATAATGTTATGTATAGGAGTTTCACATGAATCATCGTCATCTCATCCTGGCGTATCTGGTCACATGGTTGCTGCAACTGGGATATCTCGGCACAATTCTGGCAGGTTGGCGTCGCCTGCGCGGTTAGCCACCTTCGCGTGAACGGATAGAAGCCGCTTCTGTGCTGGGCCTGCGATGCTCGTACAAAGCCGAAAATGGTTCTCATTCCCCCTTAAGTTTAGATAGAGACAGAAAGGTTTTCCATGCTGATCGTCATGAAAAAGCAGGCCAGTGCGGAAGAAGTCCGCGCCGTCTGCGACTACATTGAGGGGCTGGGATTTCGTGCGCACCCGATGCCCGGCGCGTTGCGGACCGCCATTGGAGTGACCGGAAATCAAGGGGCGATCGGCCAGGACACGCTGGAAGAGTTCTCCGGCGTCGCCGAAATCATTCGCGTCACCAAGCCGTACAAATTGGTCAGCCGCGATGTCAAGGAAGACGACACCGTCATTCACTTTCCGGGAACGAACGCCAGCATTGGGGGCAAAAACCTGGCGATCATGGCCGGACCCTGTGCGATTGAGACCCGCGAGCAGGCATTTATCGTCGCGGAGCAGGTCGCAGCGGCAGGCGCGCAGTTCTTTCGCGGCGGCGCCTACAAGCCGCGCACCTCTCCCTATGCCTTTCAAGGCCTTGGCGAAGAAGCGCTGAAAATCATGGCGGAGATCCGCGACGCCTTCGGCATGCGCATTGTTTCCGAGGCAATCGACCGCGAGTCTCTGGAACTTGTCGAAGAGTACGCCGACATCGTTCAGATTGGCGCGCGCAATATGCAGAACTATTCCCTGCTGCGCGAAGTCGGCCGCACCCGCAAGCCGGTACTGCTGAAGCGCGGCATGTCGGCGACCCTGGAAGAATTGCTGATGGCCGCCGAATACATTATGAGCGAGGGCAACTATCAGGTGATTTTGTGCGAGCGCGGCGTGCGCACCTTTGTCGATCACACCCGCAACACGCTTGACCTGAGCATCGTTCCCGCCGTGCATCGGCTGAGCCATTTGCCGATCGTTGTCGATCCAAGCCACGGCACCGGCAAGCGGAACAAGGTGGTCCCGCTGGCGCGGGCGGCCGTCGCGGTCGGCGCGGATGGCCTGATCATTGAAGTCCACCATCAGCCGGACAAGGCCCTGTCCGATGGCGCCCAATCAATCTATTCGCAGCAATTCGCCGATATGATGGGCGAGGTTCGTCAAATCGCCCGCATTCTGCATCGCGATGTCCCCGATGGCATTCGAATCGAGCAGGAAGTGGCTGGCGTTGCGGCGAGGAATTCCCGCGCCGCAAACGCCAGATAGCCGGCAAAGGGATGACGCTGCACCGCCAACTCAGACATGCAACCGGAGCGCACGGAGTCCGCGCGTTATTTTCGCGTTCCGTGTCTTCCCTGCTCGTCGCAGCGCTTCTGCTTTCGCCGGTTGGCTGTCGCACGCGCGAATTCCCGGACTATCCTGCGAATTACCGTGAATACGCCTACATTGCCAACGGCGGCAGCAACACGGTCACGGTCCTCGATGTCGTGAATCTTCGCCAAGACCGTGTCATCCGGGTGGGGTCCAATCCTACCGGCGTGGCGGTAAACGCAAAGCGCAACGAAGTGTATGTCGTCAATACAGGCAGCAATTCTGTCAGCGTCATCGACGCGGAAAAGAATGCTGCGGTCGCGACGATTGCGGTCCATCAACGCCCCTATTTTGTCTCTGTCAGCGCAAACGGCACGCGGGCCTACGTGGCCAATTCAGGCTCCAACAATGTTTCCGTCATCGACTTGACGTTGCGGCGCGAAGTTGCCGCCATCGGGGTGGGCGAAGGCCCCGGCGTGGCGGCCATCAGTCCGGACGGGAATTCTCTAGTAGTTTCGAATCGCGTCGGCAACAGCGTCAGCATTATCGACGCAAAAACGGAGAAGGTTCGCAGTGTTTGGAACGGGTGTCCGGGCGCGACCGACATCGCCATCCTTCCAGATTCCAGCAAGGCATTTGTCGCTTGCTCCGGCGGCCATCAGGTGATGGCCATCGCGTTGGCAACGCCGCATTCCGTGTCGTCGCGTGCGCGATTGTCGACGCAGCAGGCGATTCCGAAGGATGAGTTGCTGGCCATGCTCGACGTCGGCAAAACTCCCATTCGCCTGATACTCAAACCGGATGGGGGAGAAATTTTCGCGGTCAATTACGATGGGGCCTCCATCTCCGAAATCGATACCAGCACGAATGAGGTGGGCGGGGCCTACATGGTGGGAACGCACCCCGTGAATGGACTGGCCAGCGCGGACAACTCCACCCTGTACGTCAGCGATTTCGATGCCGACTCGCTGGGGGTTTTCAGCATCGACGACGGCGAGCTTCTTCCCGTTCAACCGCGCACAGGAGACGGACCGGACGCGATGGCATTTTCCAAAGCGGGACATTTGCTGTTCGTGCTGGACGCTCGCTCGGGCGATGTCGCGGTGATTCGGACCGCGAGCAACAGCCTCCTCACCATGTTTCCAGCGGGCATCAAGCCGAACGATATTGCGGTGAAAGCATTTCTTGTGCCGCAACGCCATTCTCTGTAGATCCGTCAAAAAGCATTCTCAGAGCGACAGGTTAATTCTGCCTGGCCAGCACAATGGTAATGTCGTCGGGTTGTTCTTCCGCGCCGATCCAGTCTTTCAGCCCTTGCATGACATGGCCAGAAATCTCCGGCAGAGGCAGATGGCGGCTGCGATACACCAACTCCACCATGCGCGCTTCGCCAAACTCGCCGAACTCGTTTTCCGGCTCCGTGACGCCATCGCTATACGCGATCAAAAGGTCGCCGGATTGCAGCGCGACAGATCCTTCGTCGTATTGCATTTCGTCCAGCAGGCCGACAACCGTCCCGCCGCGATCGAGCCGCAGAATCGAGCCATCGGCGCGCAGCACAAGCGGAGGCAACTGGCCGCCATTCGAGTAGCGAAGCGTGCGGGTCGAAACTTCGTAGTTGGCAAGAAAAAGCGTCGCATATTTTTCCGGCGGAGTACTGCGATAGAGGTGAAGGTTCAAAAGCCGCATCAGGTTCGCGGGAGATTGAAAAATCTCTGCTACGGCGCCATAGGTTCGGCTGTCATGGGTCGGTCCCAGCGAGTTCCCCGATATCATTTCATTGCCACCCAGGCTAAACACGCGCACAGCGGAATGCAGTCCAGCCATCAGCAGGGCCGCGGAAATTCCCTTCCCGCTGATGTCCCCAATGGCCATGCAGAGAGAGTGACTTCCCAGGACGAGAAAATCGTAATAGTCGCCGCTGACGCTCCGCGCGGGTCGGCACACGCCATGCAACTCCAGTCCATCCAGGCGCACGTCGCCGGATGGAAATAGATTGGATTGGACCTCCTTCGCAATCTCCAGCTCCCCTTCCAGGCGCTCTTTTTCCTTCTGCTGTTCCAGCAATCGCACCAGCGATTCCGACATGGCGTTGAAGGAGCGGCTGAGGGCCGCCAGTTGGTCCTGGCGCGACACAGGAATGCGGTAGCTCAGGCGGCCTTCGTCCACTTCGCGCGTGGCGTGATACAAGTCCGACACCGACCGCGTAATGGTCCGGCTGAGCCGGCTGGCCAGAAAGATCGCCAGGAGTTCAAGAAATGAAAATACAATCGCGGTAAAAATCAGCGCCGTGCGAATGCCCCCGCCGATCGACAGCGATCCGCGAAACAGGCGCTGGTATAAAAGGGACGGGCGCGAAGTGACTTGCGCGAAGACACGGGTCAGGTTGCCGGTCGACCAGTCGCTGGTATCGAGCGTGGTCGGAAAGTTGATCGGTAAGTCGAAAATGTCCGCCGCTTTCGGTAGGGACCCTCCCGTGACCTCTCCCGAATCCCGGTCCTCACTCTCAATGATCGGACCCAGGTCGACCGCGCCTTTTGCCGCGGAATTCGCATTTGTCAGTTCAGTAGAATCGGTACTGGCGTGAAACCTCGGATTTTGATCCGCAACGGAAAGGTCTGACTGGAGATGGACATGGGGCCACACGGTCATGGTGCCCAGCCCATTGACCACCTGGCCTAGAAATTGTGGATCGAGACGCACTCCAGTGATGACAACGATGGAATGCGAGCCGGCTGGCTTCCGCGAGATCGCGCTGAAATAGAGGCGATTGCCTCGCAAAATCAACCCCATAAAATTGTCATGGACCCAGGGCGGGGGCTTCAACAGTCTGGTGAGAGCATGACCAGGCGGCAAATCCAACGGCTGCAATGTCCCATCCAGGTAGACCCCGACTTCCAGTCCTGGAATGCGGGTGATTCGTGCAGCTTCCGTGGGGAGCATGGGCGGAACGCGAACAGGTTGGGAGTGCCTGCGGGCGCTGTTCTGCGCCAGCAGTTCCCGTTGAAAGTAAAGCGCCAGGGCCTCGGTATTGGTGGCCAGACCGACCTGTTCCGCGTGGATCACAGAGGTTGCGGCGAAGTTGGCGAATTGACCGAGCAAGATGTAGGCGGCAATGGCAGTCAGCAGACCGAAAAGCACAACCGGGGTCAGTCCGATCAGTGCATAGGTGACGAACAAGCGGTTGCGCAGCTTCCACAGCAAGCGCCACCGCATCCAGCGAAACAGCGCCGGAAGGCCCGCCACGGTCCCCACCAGCAGCGCAATCCACGGCCAAAGATGGATGTGCTCACCAATCCCCGGCAGCCAGCGGAGCAAGAACAAAACCAGAGCGGTCGCCAACGACCAGAACGCGAAACCGCGCCTCTGCTTGCGAATGAACCGGAAACGCAGCATCGCGCGAAGACGCTCTTCGATCGATCTCGCCCGCCGCATTCCTTTCATTGATCGTACCCAAGCGTCCCCTACGATATTTCAAGTGTAACAATCGCTCCTGTTCGTCCACGCCGACAGAAATCGCAACGGCTAGGCGGTCGTCAAGTCCTCTGGGGGGCAGGTAGCTTCCGCGGATGGATCGCCCGCCGTTGCGGACTCTGTCCGGAAAAATCGGTAGGCGGAAAAGTGCGCTCCAGCCAGCAGGATCAGCCCCGAGAGAAAGGCCCATAACATTAGACCGACTGAGATGGAAAAAGGTCCGTAGACGGACTTCAGATCGAGCCAAGGAAGCACCGCGATATACGCCAGCTTGGCCGCTTCCCACAGTAATCCGGTGATGACAGCGGCCGGCAATACCGCCATCGCACGAATGCGGCGGTTCGGCAGGACCCAATAGATCAAAAAGAAAATGGAGATGCTGACGAGAATGCCGAGGACCTTGAGGAGCGTTCGCTCCAGGAAATGAAAGACCGGACTGCCGGTATGGCCGAAGAAAATCAGCTTGAGCAGCATCTCATGCGAAGCCGATATCGCGATGGAAAGGAGGGCCAGTATGCCGACCATGAATGCCAGGCCGAGCGAGATCAATTGATTTCGCCAGTAGGAGCGGTTCTCCTTGACGGCCCAAACCTGGTTCAGCGCAACTTCCAGCGGAAGAAAGATGCCGGTCGAGGAGATCAGCAGCATGGCCACCGAAACGACGGCGACCCGCTTCTGCGAATAGACCAAAAAGACCATATTGCGCGCGACAAAGTCCTGGCCGGTGGGAAGTAGCATATGCAGCATTCCGCGAATCACATCGACCATCACCGGCGAGTGCAACAGACGATGCGCAATCGTCAACATCAGGACAATGAACGGAAACAGGGACAGGATGGCGTTCGCCGCCACGCTGAAGGCATAGGTATGCACCGCGGTCCGCGACAGGTAGCGAAGCAGCGCCATCGCCTGCGATTCCTGCAACGAGGCTGGTTCACGCTCGATCGCAATCGAGTCTGGCGGATTGTTCTGCGACAGTAACGTCTGCATAGTCCCAAGACATTTCAAACTGCGATCCATCTGTACGTTGCAACAGGGCTTCTGGTTCGACTATAGCTTGTCCATGGGTCGAGTGGAATTAGGATGCGATGGGACAAGATCGCGAAGCGTCGATGCAACGGACTCAATAGAATCAACCGATTGCAGAAAGATTTTTCTTGCCTTTCTCGCCGTTTCCTGCCATAACAAAACCAGATTCTTCCCCATCCAATGCTGAAAAATCACGGGACCGGGACGTGTCTCGAAAAGTCTGAGGAAGGCCATTTGTATCCATTGACTGTGACTGAATTGTTGCAGCATCTTAAACCGGGCGCAGTTTCGGGTTCAAGACAGGGCGCTCTCGAAGCTTCCGCTGCGGTCTCTCCAACCCTCCCACAGGCGCATGCGACAGACGATGAATGAAGGGAAATATTTGTGACTGAACGTGGCGTAGTGAAGTGGTTTAACGGGGCCAAGGGCTATGGATTTATCCAGCGCTCTACCGGCGAAGATGTTTTTGTGCATTTCTCTGCCATTCAGGAGAATGGATTCAAGACCCTCAACGAGGGCGACGTGGTAGATTTTGAGTGCCAGCAGGGCCCCAAAGGGCTCAACGCAGTCAACGTAGTACGCAACCAGGAACGAGCTTCGTAGCTGGTCGCTGCCACCCTCCTGGCGGCAGGCCCCCAGGCTTTTCGAGCGAAAGGCTCCCACTGGATCGCTAGCGGCCAGTGCGGAACAAGTTGCTCGGCGGATCGTTGTTGCCATTTGTCGGCACAGCCGGTACCGTGCCCGGCGAGCGGGTCGCATTTTTCTGCGCCACCGTTATGTTGCGCTGAAAGTCCCTGAACTTCGCGCGATCGACGGGAGAGCCGCGGAACATCCGGCGATAGTCAGCTTCGTCGAAATTTGCCAGCCAATCCAGCGCCGGATTCACCAGCTCCGGACGAGGCTGGAGTTCAGGCCAATCGGTGATGGGTGCGCGTCGGTTCCACGGGCAGACCTCCTGACAGATGTCGCAGCCGAACACATTTCTGCCCACTTTCGCGGCCAACTCCTCCGGAATGGGTCCACGCTTCTCGATTGTCAAATAGGCGATGCAGCGGGAAGCGTCCATCCGATACGGCGTCAGCGCCTCCGTCGGACAGGCATCGATGCAACGGGTGCAACTGCCGCAACGGTCCGGCATCGGCTGCGCCCACTCCTCGCGCGGCAGTTCCAGCGATGTAAGAATCACCCCAAGAAAAAACCAGGAACCCAGCGACTCGTGGATCAAGCAAGTGTTCTTGCCCTGCCATCCCAGCCCTGCGTACTTGGCATAGACGCGCTCCACCAATGGCCCCGTATCGACAAAACAACGCGATTCAAATTCGCCCACACGTTGCTTCATTTCGCCGCAGAGCTGTTCCAGCCGCGTTCGTATCGCCGAGTGATAATCGGTAGGCGACAGTTGCTCGATCGTAGCATCCCTCGTTCCCTTCTCCGCATCGGCTGATCGTTGCCCCGACCATGCATAGCGTGCAATCCAGCCCTTGCCCTCCGCTGCTCCAGAAGTTTTGGCGTCGATCGAGTGCGGCTGGTCGCTGTTGTAATTGACCGCGCAAACAATCACCGACCGTGCCCAGGGAAAAGGAATCTGCACTGAAGACCGCAGCAGGCGTCCGGCTGGGTCGCGGCGTTTCAAATATTCCATTTCGCCGGCACGGCCTTCAGCAACCCATTGGTCGAGATAGGAGAGCTCTGGAAAGCTTTGGTCGGCAGGCAGAGCTGGATTCTCGCCGCGATCCTCCGCAATTTCAGGGCATTGACCGGCCCCTGTGGCAGGAGCAATCCCGCTCAAATGAAACCCTGCGTCTCGCGCACATTGCCGGACGATCTGCTGGAGAGATGGGTTCGACATGGGGTGCCAGCTTCGTACGCACAGGAGCTGTTCTTCCGAGTGTACCGGAGGGCATCGGTCTCAATTTTCGATATGTCTTCGTATGCAATCCCGAAAAAGATGGCAAAGGAGAGTTACGAATGCAATCTGTTTGTTCGGTATACTTGCTTACAAGTTCTGCTCAATTTTGTCGCGGCAGCGCAACTGGATCGCGCCGTAGTCAAGTTGAGCGCCTCGCGTGTCCGCCCGTGGGCCGGGCACAGAGAATCAATTGGCGGCTGAAAGAGTGACCTGAATGAAATCGACGTTGTTTCTTTTTGCCGTAGCCCTGATAGTGTCTCCGTCCACGAACTACGCCGCCCAGACACCGGAAAAAATCTCGAAGCCAGACGTCGTCACGGTTTCCCAAGGCGTTCTTACAATCCCGACCTATCAAAGCCCTGGCCGGTATATGCAGCCGCCGCTATTTCCTCATTCCACACTGTCGGGGCTCTATCCCTTCACCACCTACCAGATGCCATTCAAGGAAGGCGGCCCAGTCCCTGAGAACTATCCCGCCGTCTACGTCGAAAACGAATATCTCAAGTTGACCTACATTCCAG
>JAJYVR010000081.1:3564-13313 GCA_021791935.1 Acidobacteriota bacterium | reverse complement strand
CTCGCCGGCCAGTGCTGCAACGTTGCCGTGGTGCTCGACTTTTCCAAATATGTCGATCGCATCCTCAATCTCGATGTCGAACATTGTCAGTCCCGCGTCGAACCCGGCATCGTGCTCGACCGTGTCCGCGAAGCCGCCGAAAAGCATCATCTGACCTTCGCCCCCGATCCCGCCACGCACAGCCGCTGCACTCTCGGCGGCATGATCGGCAACAACTCCTGCGGTGTGCATGCGCTTATGGGCGGCAAGACCGTCGACAACATCGACTCCATGCGCGTCCTGCTCTACGACGGCACCGTTCTTGAAGTCGGCGCAACCTCCGAAGACGAACTTGAAGCCATCGTCGCCGCTGGCGGTCGCCGCGGAGAAATCTATTCGGCGCTGCGCAACCTTCGCGATCGATATGCCACCCTCATTCGCGAGCGCTATCCAAAAATTCCCCGTCGCGTCTCCGGCTATAACCTCGACGATCTCCTCCCGGAAAATGGCTTCCATGTGGCCCGCGCCCTGGTCGGCAGCGAAGGCACCTGTGTCACCGTACTGGACGCAACGCTGCGCCTCATGCCCAGCCCGTCGTGTCGCATTCTGGTCGGTCTCGGCTTTCCCGATGCCTTCATCGCCGCCGATTATGTGCCCTTTGTGCTGCAGTACAAACCCATCGGCCTGGAAGGATTCGACGGCCTGCTGGTGGAGTTTATGCGGCGCAAGCATCTCGTCGAAAACGATCTGCAACTGCTTCCTGAAGGTGGTGGCCACCTGCTGGTGGAGTTTGGTGGAGACACCTTCGAAGACGCTCAGGCCCAGGCCGCCGCCATGATCGAGGCCACAAAGAGAATCTCTCCCGCTCCGGACACCCGCCAATATTCTCAGTCGGAAGCGGCGCGTGTCTGGAAGGTGCGCGAATCGGGCCTTGGCGCAACCGTCTTCGTTCCCGGCGAACCGCACGGCTGGGAGGGCTGGGAAGACTCCGCCGTTCCTCCGGAAAAAATGGGCAGCTATCTGCGCGAACTGTTTGCCACGGCGAAACGCTACGGTTATCGTTCGCCGATCTACGGCCACTTCGGCCAGGGCTGCGTCCACATGCGCTTCAATTTCGATCTCGAAAGCGAAGCGGGGATCGCCAAATATGTCCGCTTCATCGATGAAGCCGCCGACATCGTGATCGCGCACGGCGGTTCGCTCTCCGGCGAACACGGCGACGGCCAATCCCGCGCCGCGCTGTTGCACAAAATGTTTGGTCCGGAGCTGGTGCAGGCCTTCCGCGAATTCAAGGCCGTCTGGGACCCCACCAATAAGATGAATCCCGGCAAGCTGGCCGATCCCGTCGCCGTATATGGCCCGCAGGAAAACCTTCGTCTCGGCGCCGGATATGAAGTCCAGTCCGTGAAAACTCATTTTCAATTTCCCGACGACGGCGGCTCATTTTCCAATGCCACTCTGCGTTGCGTCGGCGTCGGAGCCTGCCGCAAAGAAACTTCCGGCACCATGTGTCCCAGCTACATGGCCACGCGCGAAGAGCAGCATTCCACCCGCGGCCGCGCCCATCTGCTGTGGGAAATGCTGCAGGGTGAACTGCGCCACCAGGGTTGGCAGAGCCAGCCGGTGAAAGACGCCTTAGAGCTATGTCTTTCCTGCAAAGCCTGCAAACAAGAGTGTCCGGTCAACGTCGATGTCGCCACCTACAAGGCGGAATTTCTCTCGCATTATTATGAACACCATCGCCGACCCATCCATGCCTATGCCTTCGGCATGATGGATCAATGGGCCCATCTTGCCTCCGCGATGCCGCGCCTCGCCAATCTGCCCGGTCAGCTTCCGGTCGTGCGAGATATTCTGAAGGCCGCGATTGGCATGGCGCCGCAGCGGACCATTCCGGCCTTTGCCCCGCAAACATTTCAGCGCAGTTTCCATTCTCATCCCATCGCGCAAAAGGATTCCCGCCCCACCGTCCTGCTCTGGCCCGATACCTGGAACAACTATTTCTATCCACCAGCCGCGCAGGCCGCTGCCCAGGTTTTGGGCGATGCCGGCTTTTCCGTGCAGGTGCCGCGCGGCCATCTCTGCTGCGGCCGCCCACTCTATGACTTCGGTATGCTCGACCGCGCCAAACGATATCTCCTGCGTGTGCTCGATGCGCTGCAACCGCAGTTGCAGGCCGGAACGCCCATCGTGGTCCTTGAGCCCAGTTGCGCCAGCGTCTTTCGCGAGGAATCGCTGGGCCTGCTTGCCAACGATTCCCACTACGCCGAACCAGCGAAAAAGCTGGCCGCGCAAACGTATCTGCTCAGCGAGTTTCTCGTCCGCAAGGCCGAGCACTACACTCCGCCCGATCGCCACGATCGGCGCATTCTGCTGCATGGACACTGCCATCAAAAGCCACGAATGACAGAGGAGGTTGAATTACTCCGCGCGTCCGGCGCACAAGTGGAGATCCTCGACTCCGGATGCTGCGGCATGGCCGGCCCATTCGGTTTTGAGAAGGAGAAATACTCCATCTCCACCGCGCTGGCCAACCGAGTCCTGCTGCCCGCCGTCGAACGCGCCCAAAAGGAAACAGTGATTGTTACAAATGGATTCAGTTGCCGCGAACAGATCGCGCAACTCTCCGATCGCCGCGCCGTCCATCTCTCCCAGGTCCTCGCCCGCACCGATCAATAGCCCGCGTCGTTCACCTGGTTCAGCATCGGCTCGCCCGCCATGTAGCGACGAACCTGCTCCCCGGCAAACTTGTACCCGCGAATCGAAAATCCCGCCACCGATCCAGCGATGTGCGGCGTGATGAAACAGTTCGGCGCCGACCACAGAGGATGGCCCTTCGGCAGCGGCTCCGGATCGGTCACATCCAGTACTGCGTGGATGCGCTTGGCTTGCAACTGCCGCAACAGCGCTTCCGTATCGACCACCGGCCCCCGCGCCGCGTTCACCAGCAACGCGCCCGGCTTCATTCGCGCCAGCAAGTCGGCATTCATCAGGCCACGGGTCGCGCTGGTCAGCGGCACCAGCAGCACAACCACGTCCGCATCCGGCAGCAATCCGGCCAGGTCATCGATCGCCAAAACACCCGGCTTCGCCGTCCGCGCCACGCGAACCACCTCGACATCGAAGACCCGCAACAAACGTTCCAGTTCCGCGCCAATGCCGCCGTAGCCGACGATCATTACCTTCTTGCCGTGCAACTCATCCGCCAGGATGCGATACGAATGCACGCTCGCCTTCAAATCCTCCGCAGCCGACTGCGTTCCTCCCGCGCCTCGCAGCAGCACCTGGCCATCCCAGAACTGCTCGTGCTGGCAATCGCGGTAATGCGGGAAACGGTACAGACTCCCCAGAATGGCCCCCACAATCCATTCCGCCACCGGAATGTTGTGCAGCCCCTGCCCGTCGCACAGCAGGATGCCCTTCGGCAGCCACGGCAGGATCCAGTCCACCCCCGCCAGCAAACACTGGATCGCTTTCACTCCGCGCAGATACGCAAACATCGGCGTGGCCAGCCATCCAAACATCGGCGGAATCCAGAATTCCACCTCCACCGGATGGTCCAGCGTGTCCGGCAATCGAACCAGCTCAATGTTTTCTTTCGGGAAATCGAGCAGGAACTCCTCAGAGATATTCGCAGGAAGGCCTATTTTCAGCATGTCCCGATGATACCCAGCCACGCAACGCCGCAGCAAACCAACGCCGCCCTTTTTCCCGCGCTATTGGTTTTTAGGGCTCAGGTGCAAGACGTGCTTTGCCACGTCCGGCCAGAATTCGCGAAACACGTTAAACCCGCCATCGCGAATCGCCACCTGCACCAGCCATCGTTGCCCGGTTTTCGTCCAGTCCCGATAGCGGGCCGGATAATACAGATCGCCCAACCCCGCGGCTGCGCCCTTACCGACAATTTCCGAGTAGTTGAAGGTGTTTTTTCCGGCGTCGTTCGGCGTAATCAAAACGCGCGTGTAGGCGTACAGCGCGCGCACATACCAGTGTCCCGTCCCCATCGCATAGTAGCGTGAGTCCTGTCGGGTCAGTGTGGGGACAATGGTATCGGTCATGTAATTTCCAATGCCTTTGTCCACAAATCCGTGCCAGTAATAGACTCCGTAGCCAACCCAGCCATTGCCGAATTCCGGATAACTTTTCGTGACGTAGGGGATTTCAGTGTCCACCGCATTGAAAATGAACGCGGAATAATCGAATGTATTTTGCGTCCCGATCAGGAATTTTTCCTTGAAAGTGGGCGGCGGGGGCTTCGCGCCCACGCTGACGGCGCGATAATTTGGAATCCACCCCATAATGCGTTGCGGCTGCTGCCCGTAATCGAGCGGAGGCGTATTGGGGTTCTGGATCGGGTTTCCGTTCACGTCGTAGTGAACGCGGTCGCCCTTGTCTCCAGGGATAACTGGCGATCCGTTGGCTCCCGTCTGCGGAGCGGTGCGGTTCTGGGCTTGCTGCGGGGTCGGCGCGGCGGGCAGCGCCGACGAGGCGGTCTCCGCTGCGGCTTCCGCATTCGCCCGCGCTGGCGCTCCGAGTCCCGTCCTGCCCGTCTGGGCAAAGCCCTTCATCGGGGTTGATATGAACATCGTGCAAAATAAAAGCATCAAAGTGTAAGAAGGGGCTCGCTGCAACCGCAAATTTGACCATCCAAAGAGTAAAGTGGGGTGTATATCTAGTGCCTATTGAATGTTAGACGCATTTGCCATCATCTGGCTTCAACTCGTTTCGCACATCTTCCTCTTTCCCATCATGCTTGCGGGGGTTGCCTTCCATGCACCCGTCGGCGATATCGGAGCGGAAAATGCCGCGGAACGGTGTAGTAATAGGGATGGATTGCCGTATCTGCCGAATGCAACAACTACAGGCCGCCGATACCACGGGCCACGAGATCGATTGGAAACTGTCATGTTCGCAATGAAAATGAGACTTTTGTTCCCTGCAATCGCTGTCAGCTTTGCCTTCACCTTCGCCTCTTTCCTCCCGCTATCGGCACAGGACCAAACCGTCGAGACGACCCCCATGCTCGACCAGGGCTTCCACAAAATGTACAACCTCCGATTCCTGGAGGCCCATGCCATCTTCGCAAAATATATGGCTGAACATCCTGAAGATCCCATGGGACCGGTGTCCGACGCAGCAGCCTATCTTTTCGCGGAGTTCCATCGCACCGGCGTCCTCGATATGCAACTGTTCACCAGCGACGCCAACTATATGCATCACAAAACGAATCCCGATCCAGCGGTCAAGAAATCGTTCGACGCCGATCTGGATAAAGCGGATGGATTGTCCGACGCCATTCTCGGCAAGCAGCCCAACGATGCGACTGCGCTGTTCGCAAAGACGCTCGCCTTCGGCATGCGCGCGGATTATGCGTCGCTGATCGAGCGTCGGGACATCGCGGGATTTCAATTTACCAAGGCCGGCAGCGCCTATGCTCATCGCCTCTTGCAGGTCGATCCCCACGCCTACGATGCCTACCTGGCCGTCGGCATGGAGAATTACATTCTCGGGCTGAAGCCCGCTCCCGTTCGCTGGCTGCTGCAAATGGCGGGCGGAGAGACCAACCGCACGCTGGGCGAGCACGACTTGGAGCTGACTGCGGCCCAAGGCCACTACCTCAAGCCGCTGGCCAAGCTGCTGCTCTCTGTCGCCGCCATGCGAGATAACGACAAAGTCAGGGCCCGCGAACTGCTGTCGTCTCTGGCGCAGGAATTTCCCAACAATCCCCTCTACGCCGAACAGTTGGCGAAGCTCAAATGACCTCGTTGCATCTCCCGGTAGACCCCGGACTTCAGTCCGGGAAAGCAAGTTCAAATCCACGCCGCGCCTTCAGGTTGAGGGCCCACGCATCCACTCCAATCGAGCCGTGCGCGTCAAATTTCTTGCAGAATCCCTACCAAACAAAAGGGGCGTGGAAGATTCCACGCCCCCCTTCCTGCATTCGGCCGTCTTTGGTTATGGTATGTAGTAACGGAACGATGTCCAGAACATATTGTCTGTTGCCTTGGGTTGTAACCCGTCAAGACCCGACCATATCTTGCGTTGGGCATTGTTGTACTGCATCCCATAAGCCAATTTGCCTTTTCCTCCGCGGTAGAAGTTGTACCAGAATCCCACGGTTTCGTTGACGATGGCTCGGGTGTCGTTGGCGCAGTTTGCCTGGCCACCGGGACCGTAAGGCGAGGATGAAGGGACAGTCTCGGTCTCGCAACCGCTGTTGTTGAATGTATACGCGCCGTAGCCGACCGATGCGCCGGCAGGATTCAGGTAGTATGCGCGGCCCGCATAGTCTCCGCCGTAATACTCGTACAAGTCCCATTTCCCAGGATGCAATTCAGCCGAGAACAATGCGACGGTATTGTGCAGCGGCGCCAGCGTACCGTCTGGATGCACGGTGCTGTCCGGCAGGCCCCCTGCGCCATAGCGTCCGACGCTCTGTCCATACATTCCACGCACACCGATGTTATACAGGCCTTTGTGAAATGGCAGCCACGCCCCAGCTTCCACCGCGCCGGCAACTTTGTCGGAGTTGTATGCGCCGACTGCGCTCTTTGTACTGGCATTTGGGTAGACGCGGTCGCGCAGGAAGGTGGAGATTCCGCCAATTTCATAATGGCCGAATCCAGGCTCAAAATCCACCTTGGCGATCACATCCGGCGCCATGTTGATGGAGTAGTTGGTGCTTGGGTTCAACAAGCCGCCCGGGTTTCCGGCAGTTCCAAGAACGAAGTTGTTGCTGAATCCCTGGCCACCAAAGGTCGTTTGAGGGTTTTCCAGCGCAATACCTGTGAATATTTTTCTATTGAAGAAGTTGTCGTAGACGCGGAATCCATATTGCCGTGCCCAGATAAAGCCTGGAACGTACTGCGGGTCAATGGTGAGAGGAATGGCCTCATACCGGTTCTGCATGCCTATTGTAGTTTCAGTAAGGAACGACCACATCTGGCCGCCCACCACGGTAAGGCCGTTTGTGTTCTTGTATCGCGCCCACATTTGGCGCTGCCGGAGCGTGTAGCTGTTGCTCTCGTTGTTGTTGGAGGTGGTGCCGGCCGACAGAAAGTCAGCCTCGTAGTATCCTCCTATCGTCGCATGCGGATATTTCCCCTCCGCCAAAAACGTGATACGCGACTGACGGCCAGTCGCGACAAATTCATTCTGGTGGCCAAGCGCGGAGTTGTTGAACGGAATCGAACCGAATGGCGTGTTGAGACCGCCGCCGGTTGCCCGCTGACGGTCTACAGTTTCAGCCGCCAGAAAGCCCCCTGGCGTAAGGAACACATCTTTGAATTTGAGCGCGATCGGGTTCGCATAATTTTCGCGCATGCCCTCGTCGTTCTGGCGGACAGTGGTCACTTCCGCTTTAGTTTGCGCGGTGTCTGCCTGCACGCCCTGCACCGCCTGCTTCAAATTGGTATACGCTTCGCTGTTTTCGCTGGAACTCTGCTGCGCCGCCTGCACCTGCGTTTGCGCCTGCTGTGCAGCCTGCTTCGCCTGTTGCGCTGCATCCTGCGCCTGCTGCAGTTGCTGGTCGCGGTTTTGCAGTTGCTGCTTCAACTGGTCAATCTCTTCTTGCTGCTGTTGGAATTCCTGCCGCATCTCCTGCATCTGCTTCTCGATGCTTGCGGGCTTCGTGCCCGCACTCTTCTTGTGGACGGTTGTGGTCGTGCCAGTACTCGACTGCGCAAATACAGACATGCCCGCTTGCGGCACTGTCGCCACACAGGATGCGAGAATCAGGGCGCTTACCTTGTTCGATCCGCGTTTCATTCGGCCTCTCACTCTTGGTTTTTGGAAGATCCATGCAGGTGCAATGCCCGCTGTCCGACTCTGCGGACACGATGGTCTTTGCCGATCGCAAGGACACATCATGGGCAGCGTATTCCCTCACACCGTGAGTAGTCTTACAGCGCTGCGTGAATATCCTGGAAACAGAAGATGAATGGCAGATGAATTCCCAGCGCCGCGTGTGGAATTGCAGCCTTCCGGCGCTGAAGTACACCGGGTACCCCAGGTTCGCGCAGCTAACCTGGGAGTCTCCGGTAGATATCGAACCAGGTTTGAGGTCACTGGTGTCCGGGGAAAATTCTTGCAATCAGGCGTAATGCATTGATGCACATGTAGATAGTTGGCGTTTCCGTCGGGAACGATTTGAAAATCATTCCGTCAGGGGACTGGTTTTCGTCAGACGGGCTGCGGCTGCAAGAATGCGGCATGAACTCCGGTCGTACTGTGTTTGCGCAACTGATCGAGTATCTTTCCCACAAAGAGTTTCAGAAATGCGTGGCCCGCTATGGCGGCGACCGGTATGCCAAGAAACTCTCCTGCTGGGAGCAGTATCTGGCCATGGCCTTCGCCCAGTTGACCTACCGCGAGAGCCTGCGCGACATTGGAGCTTGTTTGGGCGCGGCGGGCGGCAAGCTGTACCACATGGGTTTTGGCTCCGGCCTGGCGCGTTCCACACTGGCCGACGCCAACGAGAACCGCGACTGGCGCATCTACGCGGATTTCGCGCGCACGCTGATCGCAACGGCCCGACAACTGTATGCAGTCTAGGCGATGGGTGTCGATCTTGATAGCAGCCTGTACGCGCTGGATTCGACGACCATCGATCTTTGCCTCTCGCTGTTTCCTTGGGCCAGATTTCGCAAACACAAGGCAGCCGTCAAAATGCACACGCTGCTGGACTTGCACGGCAATATTCCCACGTTCATCCGTATTACCGATGGCAAGGTGCATGACGTCAACATCCTCGACGAAATACTGCCCGAAGCCGGTTCCTTCTATGTGATGGATCGCGGATACATCGATTTCAAGCGCCTTTATCGCTTCACTCTGTCGTCGGCCTTCTTCGTGGTGCGCACCAAAAAGAACGTGTTGCTCCAGCGCCGCTACTCGCATCCGGTGGACAAAAGCACCGGCGTACGCTCCGACCATACCGTGATTCTGACCGCGCTCGGGTCGGCCTCGGCGTATCCAGACCCACTGCGACGTGTTACCTACTGCGATCCAGAAACTGGCAAGCGGCTGAAGTTCCTGACCAACAACTTCACGCTTCCGGCCCTGACCATCGCGCAAATCTACAAGCAGCGCTGGCAAGTGGAGTTATTCTTTCGCTGGGTCAAGATGCACTTACGCATCAAGGCCTTTTACGGAACCAGCGAAAACGCCGTGAAAACCCAGATATGGATCGCGGTCTCGGTCTACGTGCTGGTGGCCATCGTGCGCAAACATCTCGGTCTGGACGCCAGTCTCTACCAACTTCTACAGATTTTGAGTGTTACCCTTTTCGAGAAAATGCCCATATTACGGGCACTTCAGCAAGATGATTCTCAAGACGATTTACGCGACTCCGGCAACCAGTTGATTCTATTCGACTTTTAACCGGACAGCCGTGGTTTGAGGTAGACCCCGGACAGGCCCTGGCTCGCTGAGGTCACGGGTAGACCCCGGACTTCAGTCCGGGGAACCAGGTTCAAATCCATCCCGCGCCTTCAGGCGCTGAGGTGCACTCCGCCGCCTCTATTCGAACCGAGCTGGATCCGTGAGGTTGTTTCGCTAACGCAACGCTACGGCAAATTGCCCAATTGATAGTTCAACGCCGCCAACGACAGTTCGTACTCGTATTCGGCATTGACATTCTCGATCGAGGCCTGGGTCTGCTCCAATTGCGACTCGCTGAGTTCAACGATGGAACTCAACCCGAGCCGATACCGTGCCTGTGCCAGATCCAGCCCCAGGTTCGCCGCCTTCAACAGCTTCTGCGTCACTGC
>JAJYVR010000081.1:0-3554 GCA_021791935.1 Acidobacteriota bacterium | reverse complement strand
GGTCGCGCAGGCTGCGCAGGTTCTCCTGCGCCGCTTTCGCCCGGTCGTCCGCCTCATGCGCCTCGGAAGTATAGCGGAATCCATTGAAGATCGGGACTTCGAGATCGGCTCCAACCGCGCCAAACCAATTGCTGTTGAAATACTTGTCGTCGCGGACCGGCGTGCCGCCCACCACTCCTATGGCGCTCAAGCTGGGCAGCAGTTGTTCCCATTCCGCGCGCGCATATTTCTTCGCTGCTTGCCGGTCATAGTCCAGCGCCATCAAATCGGGCCGCTGCCGTAACGCCATCTGCACCAGTTGATCCTGGTCTGGAGGAGGAGTAGATACGGTACCCCCGGTTTCCTCCAGCGTGTAGGTCATCGGCCGATCGAAACCGAGCACCGACGTCAGGGCGTTGATCGCGCCGGTGTATTGCGTCTGCGCGTCCAGCAACAGCAGTTGCGCCCGCGCAAGGTCTTCATCGGCAAATGCCAGATCGATGGTCGATCGCAATTTGTTGTTGGTCAGTTCTGTAATCTGCTGGTCGGTGGTTTTGCGCGTATCCACCGTTTGCTGCGCAACCTTCACCAGCGCCTGCGCCTCCAGCGCGTCGTAAAACGCCTGATCGGTAACCAGCACGACATCCAGCGTAGTGGCCACAGCCTGGGCGTTTTGCGCTTTCTCGTACAGCTTGGAAGATGCGATCAGATTGGAGGTGCGGCCAAAATCGGTCAGTAATTGGTGGAAATCCAAGCCTCCGCCGGCGTGGGTGATCAGACGCGTCGAGCGCAGTCCATCGAAGGTGAAGCGGCTGCCCGTATCTGCCTTGGACCCGACCGCCCCTCCATCCACTTGCGGCAGATAGTCGGACCGCGTCTCGCGATACACCTGATGCTGCGCGCGCGCCAGCAATTGGCCCACATGGATCCGCGGATTGTTGCGGATCGCAATCTGCTCGGCTTCGTGGATCGTTAGCTGCGATGGAATCGAAGACACAGTGCCCCCGGTCGTCGTCTTGCTCTGCCCCATGGCGGACGAGGTCCCGGAAAGCGTGTCGCCCAGCATCGCCGCCGCATGCGGAGCGACTGGAGACACGCCGGCATCTGCCTGTTCGATGTTTTTGGTCAACATCACTGCCGAAGGCGCGTCGGCCAGCGTCTGCGCCTGTAAACCTTGCGCGCTGCCCCACAGGAAAAAGATCGCCAGTGCGGCAAACAGCGGATACCGGGTGCGATTTTGCGTCATGCCCGTGCCTCCAGGTCCGGTGCGCTTCTGTCGCCGGACTCATTTTCATGCTTGCGATGAATCAGGTAATAGACCGTCGGCACCAGGAACACCGTGACCACCCCGGAAACCGTCAGGCCGCCCAGAATGGCGCGGGCCAGCGGCGCGTACTGTTCGCTGCCCGCCTCCAGCCCCAGGGCCATCGGAATCAAGCCCAGCGCCGTCGCCAGAGTGGTCATCATGATGGGCCGCAAGCGCACCCGGCATGCCTCGCCGATCGCCAGCTTCAGCGGCTTTCCCTCTCCCCTCTGTATCCCAATAAAGTCCACGATCAGAATGCTGTCCGACACCACAATTCCGGTCATCATCAGGCAGCCCATCAGCGACATAATGTTCAGCGACGTTCCCGTCACCAGCAGAAACAGCAGCACCCCCGACATGCCTGGCGGCACCGCCAGCAGAATGATGAAGGGATCGGACAGCGAGGCGAACTGCGCCATCAGCACCAGGTACACGAGGACCACCGAGAGAGTCAATCCGATGGCGAAACTCCGGAAGCTGTCCCTCATGTCGTTGATCGAGCCGGTGATGCTGAGCAGCGTGCCATGCGGCGGATGGACCCCATTGACGATCTTCTGGATCTGTTTGCCGACCCGGCTCAGGTCCTCCGTCTTCGGCATGACGTAAATATCGAACACGCGGCGCAGTTGGTAGTGGTCGACCACCGTGGGGGTATTGATGTACTTGATGTCCGCTACCGACTCCAGCGGAACGATATTGTCGTGCGGCGGCACTGTCTCCTTGGGGCTTTCCCCCGCGCCGGGCTGCAAATGCGCCGTCAACTGGGAGGCGCGCAAAGGGATTTCCTTGAAGTCCTTCATGGTCTGGATCTGGGTGTCGTAATACTGCACCGTCAGCATGTAGTTGTTGCCCGACTTGGGATCGATCCAGTAACTGGGCGCGATCATTCCATTGGAGGTCAGCGCCGTGATCACGCCGTTGACAACGTTCTCTTCCGTCAGCCCCAGCATCGCGGCCTTCTGGCGATTGACATTCAACTGCAGGCCGGGATAATCGATGTCCTGCGGGATCAGCACGTCGCTGACGCGCTTCAGCTTGCTTATCTTTGTGGCAATCCCCCGGGCGACATCGTACCCGGTCTTCAGGTTCATCGTGTTCACCTGAATATCGAACGGCGCCGGTTTGCCCTGATTCACCACCGAGTCCACCATGCCGCCAGTCTGGAAGTAGGTCTCGATGTCGGGGATTTCCCTGCGCAGCCGCCGCCGCACCCGCGACATATAGACATAGCTGCCGATTTTATGGTCTTCCTTCAAGCTCACCTGGACGAGCCCATTGTCCATCGCCGTGTTGGTTGTGTAAATGGCCGAAAGATCGGGATAGACGCCGATGTTCGACACGATCATGTTCAGGTCGGAAGGCGCGACCACCTGGCGAATGATGTTCTCAATCCGCGCGCAGTAATGGTCGGTCAGCTCCAGCCGCGTGCCCGGCGGCGCCTTGAAGTCGATCACGAACTGGCCGGGGTCGGTGCGCGGAAAAAACGCCAAATTCAAAAATGGATACAGCGCGAAACTACAGACTACAAACGCAGTGAACGCCAGCGTGACAATCACCGGGCGGCCTAGACAAACAAGAATTGCCTTGTCGTACCTGGACTGAAGCCAGTGGAAAAAATGATTGAAGCGCTCAACCACGTATTCAAATGGAGAGCGGGATTTATGTTCGCGCGCCTCTTTTTCTTCCCGGTTGTCGATTTCCAATTCGGCGGGGTCCGTGTCCTTGGACGTGTGCTCGGACTCTGTCTCTCCATGTCTCTCGACGGTAATGAATTTCGCGCAGAACAGCGGCACCACCGTCATGGCGACAATGTACGAGGCAGCCATGGCCAGTACCACCCCCAGCGCCAGCGCGGTAAACAGATACTTGCTCACTCCGGTCAGCAGCACTACCGGGAAAAACACGATGGAGGTGGAAACCGTGGCCGCCAGCACCGCCAACTGCACTTCCTTGCCGCCCTGCTCGGCGGCGACCATCGGCGCCTCGCCCATCTCCATGTGGCGGAAAATGTTCTCCAGCACGACCACGGAGTTGTCGATCAGTCGCGACAACGCCAGCGCCAGTCCGCCCAGCACCATCGTGTTGATGGTCCCCCCAAGGGCGTTCAATAACAGAAATGCCGTCAGGACAGACAGCGGAATCGAAAGCATCACCGCCACGGTGGCCCGCAGGTTGCCCAGGAACAGCAGAATCATGATTGCCGTCAACAGCAGTCCGATGCCGCCCTCGCGGATCACATTGTCCACCGCCATCTTCACAAAGATGGATT
>JAJYVR010000080.1 GCA_021791935.1 Acidobacteriota bacterium | reverse complement strand
GATGGAATCTATTCTATGCGTCGGGCAAGGCGTGGCCGTTCCCCGTATTGTTGCAGTTGCATCCATCCAGAAGCTTATGGCGTCATACTGCTCGACTTCCTTAATTTGGACGGATGGGATCGGGCGTTGGCTCCAAATCTACTCTGTCTGCCGCGATGCACGCTCCGCTCCCTTACGGAAACATGCGATTCCTATCGCGTGTTCCGTCCACACCGCCAAATTTCGGTGTATTCTTAGGATTATCGATAATCCGCCGCTCGCTCCTGCGTGAGTCGACCAACTTCAACCTTCCACCGCGATTGGGACCTGTATGTGGATTGTTCGCCTGGCATTACGCAGGCCCTACACCTTCGTAGTCCTTTCCCTTCTCATCCTCATTCTTGGGATCACGGTGATCCTGCGCACTCCGACGGACATTTTTCCTGACATCGATATTCCAGTGGTTGGGGTGGTTTGGGCCTACAACGGGCTATCTCCGGAACAGATGGCCGATAGAATCGACAGCGTCTTCGAGCGCGCCGTCACCACCACGGTCGATAATGTCGAACATATCGAGACTCAGGCGGTCACGGGCGTCTCCGTCACGAAAATTTATTTTCATCCGGGGACCGATGTGGAAGCCGGCGTGGCCCAGGTCACGGCCATTTCCCAGACCATGCTGCGCAACTTCCCGCCCGGTACGTTGCCGCCGCTCATCCTCACGTATAACGCGTCCTCGGTGCCGGTGTTGGACCTGGCGCTGTCCGGCACGGGACTCAGCCAGCAGCAGCTTTTCGATCTCGCCTCCAATTTTTTGCGCCCGCAACTCGCTACGGTACAAGGCGCATCGAGTCCATGGCCTTACGGCGGTAAGCAGCCACAGGTGCAGGTGGACATCGACAGCACAAAACTGCAGGCCATGCATCTGTCGCCCGCCGACGTTGTGGAGGCCTTCGCCAAGCAAAATTTGATTTTGCCCGCCGGCACCGAAAAGATCGGCGTCTACGAGTACCAGATTGAGACCAACAGCGCGCCCCGCACCATTGAGGGCTTGAACGACATTCCCATCAAAACCGTCAACGGCGCCACCGTTTATGTCCGCGATGTGGCGCACGTGCGGAATGGATTTCCTCCGCAGACCAACATCGTCCGTGTCGACGGGCAACGCGCCGCGCTGATGACGATTGAGAAGACGGGAGACGTTTCCACGCTCGACCTGGTTTCGCACGTGCGAAGGATCCTGCCGAGGATTGCAGCCACGCTTCCGCCTCAGTTGGCGATGCGTCCGCTCGACGACCAGTCCATCTTTGTTCGCGCCGCCATCAACGACGTGGTGGTGGAGGCGATCATTGCGGCCTGCCTGACGGCAACCATGATCCTGATCTTTTTAGGCAGTTGGCGCAGCACCCTGATCATCGCTGTTTCGATTCCGTTGTCGGTGCTGGTTTCGCTGATCGTCCTCAGCAGCCTGGGCCAGACCATCAACATCATGACGCTGGGCGGCCTGGCGCTGGCGGTCGGAATTCTGGTCGACGATGCCACGGTCGAGATTGAAAACATCAATCGCAATCTGGAAATGGGCAAGGAAGTGGAGCAGGCGATTCTGGATGGCGCGGCGGAGATTGCCGTGCCGGCGTTCGTCTCCACGCTTTCCATCTGCATTGTGTTTGTCCCCATGTTTTTCCTGGGAGGGGTGGCGAAATACCTTTTCGTGCCGTTGGGAGAGGCCGTTGTTTTTGCCATGCTGGCGTCGTATTTTCTGTCGCGCACCATTGTGCCGACCATGGCGAAATACCTGCTGCATGTGCATGAAGAAGGCGATCTGGAGCAGCGCCGCCGCAGCCGCAACCCGCTTGTCCGTCTGCAAATGCGGTTTGAAGACCGTTTTGAACGGATTCGTCTCGGCTATCGCGAAATCCTGGTGGTGTGCTTGCACCATCGAGGGATTTTTCTCGCGGGATTCTTCCTGGTGTGCGCGGTTTCAATCGCGGTTCTGTTTCCATGGCTGGGTCAGGATTTTTTTCCGCAGGGAGATGCGGGACAGTTCAAGCTGCATGTCCGCGCCCCTACGGGAACGCGCATTGAAGATACAGCAGCGCTGTGCGACGGGGTCGATCAGGCCATCCGCGAAACCATTCCGCGGAAGGAGCTGGGCACGATCATCGACAACATTGGCTTGCCCTATAGCGGCATCAACCTGACCTATAACAATTCTGGGACCTCCGGTTCCTGGGACGCCGACATCACCGTGGCGCTGGAGAAGGACCATCGTCCCACGGAAGAGTACATCGGCGCTTTGCGAAGCAAGCTTGCCCATGCCTTTCCCGGCGTCACGTTTTATTTTCTGCCGACCGATATCGTGAACCAGATCCTGAATTTCGGCCTGCCGGCCCCGTTGGACATTCAAATCATCGGCAACGACATGGTTGCGAATCACGCCGTTGCGGAAAGGATGATGTCGCAGTTGCGCCGGGTCCCCGGCGCTGTCGATCTGCACATTCAGCAATCGCTCGATGAGCCGAATTTCACCGTTCATGTCGACAGGACGAAGGCACAGCAAGTCGGTTTCACGCAGGCCGATGTTGCCAACAGCCTATTGACGGCCTTGAGCGGCAGCTTCCAGACCTCGCCCGACTTCTGGCTGAACTGGAACAACGGCGTCAGTTACTCGATTGCGGTGCAGGAGCCGCAATATCGCATGGACACGTTGCAGCAGCTCAACAATGTTCCTGTGACCGGATCGAGCGGCGCGCCGCTGCAAATTCTCTCCAATCTGTCCAGCGTGAAGCGGGGCGTGGAGCCGGGGACCGTCAGCCACTATAACGCGCTGCCGGTCGTCGATATCTACGGTTCGGTAGACGGCACGGACCTGCGCACGGTAGCGAACCAGGTGGATCGGGTTGTGGCGCAGGCCAACAAGCAGTTGCCTCGCGGCTCTCGTATCGTGGTGCGCGGCCAGATCCTTACCATGCGCTCTTCTACCCAGGGCCTGATCGGCGGCCTGCTGTTCGCCATTGTTTTGGTGTATCTGCTGATCGTTGTCAATTTTCAGTCGTGGACGGACCCGTTCGTCATTATCGCCGCGCTGCCGGCAGCGTTGACGGGGATCGTCTGGTTCCTCTTTCTGACAAGTACCCACATCAGCGTTCCGGCGTTGACGGGTTCCATCATGTGCATGGGCGTGGCCACGGCGAACAGCATCCTGGTTGTCAGCTTTGCGCGGGAAGAAATGGTGCGCGGAGCCAGTGCCGTTGAAGCCGCCATGATTGCCGGGTTCACTCGCTTTCGTCCCGTGTTGATGACAGCGCTGGCCATGATCATCGGCATGTTGCCGATGGCGCTCGGCATTGGCTCCAGCGGAGAGCAGAATGCGCCGCTGGGGCGGTCTGTCATCGGGGGCCTGATGTTTGCGACAGCGGCCACATTGTTTTTCGTGCCAGTCTTTTTCAGCCTGGTGCATGGAAGGTCGAAGCCGCTGACTGAATCTTCCGAGGAGCAAGAGTCATGAGCAATACGGAAAAGCAAGCAACCGGCGTTCAGTCTGGAGCGCAAGGCGCATCGCGTAAGTCGCCGCTGGAAACCACTCCGCAAGCGGTCCGGCGGACCGTGACCATTGTCGTCGCGCTGTTGCTTGTCGCCGTTGTGGTGGCAATTGCCGGTATCGTTCCGCGCATGCACGCCCGTGCCGCATTGCGGCAGCAGACCGACAGCATGGCCGTGCCGGAAGTCGCCATCGTCACTCCCCAGATGGGCCAGCCGATGCAGGAAGTCCTTCTTCCGGGGACCGTTCAGGCGTATACCGATGCGCCAATTTATGCCCGCACGAACGGCTACGTTAAGGCCTGGTACCACGACATTGGCGCGCATGTGCAGAAGGGCGAGTTGCTCGCCGTCATCGAAACTCCAGAACTGGACCGGCAAGTGGATGTGGCCAGGGCCAACTTGAATACAGCCGAAGCCAATCTGCGGCTGGCGCATGTCACCGCTCGACGTTATGAAGGCCTGAGAGGCACCGATGCAGTGTCGAAAGAGTCCATCGATACAGCGTCGCAGACGGAAAGCGCCCAGCAGGCGTCCGTGGTTTCGGCGCAGCAGAGCTTGAATCAGGTCCTCGAATTGCAATCCTTTGAACGCGTCTATGCGCCCTTCGACGGGGTCGTCACCGCCCGCAATATCGACGTCGGTCAGTTGGTCGATTCCGGCAGCAACGGCGGCACCGGCAGCTCCAGCAATCCCGGCGGAAACGTCGACACCGGCGCGACCGCCATCAACGGTCCGCAGGAATTGTTCCATATGTCCAGCATGGACACGGTACGCATCTTTGTGAATGTCCCCGACGTGTATGTATCGGAAGCGCGGCCGGGCGTAAAGACGAACATCGATGTCCCTGGATATACGGGCCGGGTTTTCAAGGGCACGATCGTGCGAACGGCGAACGCAATCAACCTGAATACGCGCACGTTGATGGTCGAAGTGGATATTCCCAACCGTAAACATGAGCTGCTGCCGGGCGCGTACGCGCAGGTCCATCTGCAGCTCCCGATCACCCATCCGGCGCTGATCGTTCCGGTGGATACGATGCTCTTCCGTTCCGAAGGATTGCGGGTTGTCACTGTCGACGCGCAAAATCACGCCCATCTGCAGGCGATCACGGTGGGTCGCGACTGGGGCACCCGGATCGAGGTGCTCAGCGGGCTAACGCCGCAGGATCGCATCGTCAACAATCCACCGGACTCGATTACGGAAAACGAAGCGGTGCATGTGGTCGATGTCGATGGCAAGCCGCAGCCAACAAGCTCGTCGCCCGCCAATGGCGGTCCGGCAAACGCAGCCGATGCAGGGAAGCCTTCATGAAACGAAGCCATGCGAATACGAGCATTGCGACGGCGCTCGCCCTGGTCTTCTGCGTGACCGGCTGCACCGTCGGGCCGAACTATCATCGGCCCAGTGCGCCGACCACGCCGCAGTTCAAAACAGTTGCCGGGTGGCAGCCCGCGCAGCCGGCGGACCAGCAGCTTCGCGGCCACTGGTGGAAAGTTTATGGAGATGCGGAACTGAATGCCCTGGAAGACAAGGTCAGTGTCTCCAACCAGTCGTTGAAGATCGCCTTCACGCAATACACGCAGGCTCGCGCCATGGTGAAGTATCAGCGCGCCAACTACTTCCCTTTTTTGAGCGCCGGCGCCAGTGCAACCCGGCAGCGCGGCTCGGAGAACAGGACTTTTTATTTTCCGTCTCTCAACCAGTACAACGACTTCACGCTCCCGCTCGACGTCACATGGGAGCCGGACATCTGGGGCCGCGTGCGACGCACTGTGCGCGCCGCGCGCGAAAACGCGCAGGCCAGCGCCGCGGATATCGTGAACGTTCAACTGATTCTGCAGGCAGAGCTGGCGCTCGACTACTTTCAGATGCGTGGCCTGGATTCGCAGCAGTCCATCCTGGACGAAACCGTCGTCGCGGATGAAAAGGCGTTGCAGCTCACCCTGCAGTTGTTCCATGCAGGCCTCGATTCCGACCTGGATGTGCAGCAGGCGCGCACGCAACTGGAGACGACGCGCGCCCGAGACCAGGACGTAGCGGTTGCCCGCGCGCAGGACCAGGACGCGATCGCAATCCTGATCGGGGAACCCCCGGCATCGCTCACCATTCCAGCGCGTGTGGTTGCCTACGTTCCACCTTCCATTCCGGCGGGTCTGCCGTCGCAGTTGCTGGAACGCCGCCCGGACATTGCCATTGCGGAACGGCAGATGGCATCCGCCAATGAACAGATCGGGATTGCTCGCTCCGCGTACTATCCAAACTTTACGATTTTCGGTATTGGCGGGGTCGAGAGCAGCCGGCCTGGAAATTGGTTCACCGGGCCAAGCACTTTCTGGTCGGCTGGACTGTCGGCCGCGGACCCTTTGGTGGACTGGGGACAACGGCACGCCCTGAACGCCATGGCGCAGGCCAACTACGACGGCACCGTGGCCAATTACCGCCAGACCGTGCTGACCGCGTATCAGGAGGTCGAAGACAATCTTGCCGCCCTCAATGTCTTGGAGCGCGAAGCCAAAACCGAGGGCCTGGCCGTTGCCTCGGCGCAGCAGCAGATGGACATTGCCATGAGGTTGTATACGCGTGGGCTGGATCCGTACCTGAACGTGATTCAGGCGCAGACCGTTGTGCTGTCCAGCGAATTGACGGCGGCGGACCTTGTCACCCGACGCATGACGGCCAGCGTTCTGCTGGTCAAGGCGCTGGGCGGCGGATGGGACCGCAGCCAGTTGCCGCACGACTAAGGCCCTAAGCCAGTTTTTGAAATGGAAACGATCGATGAATGGACATGAATCAGTTCAACTGCCTCTCGACGATGCAAGCGTAGGCGGCGATCCAGTTCGCGCTTCGACTGCGGAAATCAAATCCGTGATCGCTTCGATGATCGCCGAAGAGGGAGAAAGGAATTCCTCCACGGGCACGACCGCCGACCGCAATTGCGCGCACGATCGCGTTCGATGGGCCATTCTGGAGCGCATTATGGATGGCACCTATCAACCGGGCGAGCGGCTGAAGGAGTTGACTCTGGCGCGGGAATTTCACTTGAGCCAGGCTCCAGTCCGTGAAGCGTTGCGCAAACTGGAAGCCATTGGAGTGGTGAAGTCGGAACCCTATCGCGGCGCGCGTGTGCGCGAGCTGTCGCACACGGAGCTGCGCGACGCGTATCAGCTCCGCGGCATCCTGGAGCAGGCGGCAACGGAATTTATCGCCGATTTTCCGGAGGTGGCCGTTCAAACGCTGGAGAACGAGTACGCGGCAATGCGCGTCGCGGTGCAAACCGGCGATCTGCAGGGCGTGGCCTGCCACAATCGTAACTTTCACCGTTGCATTGTGGAGCGCTGTCAGAACCAGGAGATACTGCGCGCCTGGAAATCTCTGGGCATCTGTATGCGCGCGCGTTTAAATGTGCAGCGGCGACTGGACCGGCTGCCGGAAGCCATCCTCTCGCATCAGCCGATCATCGATGCCTTGCGGGCGGGAAATTTGCGGCACGCGGGACAATTGCTGCGCGATCACTCGTTCGGCTTCGTCTCCGACCTGGTGTAGAGCGGGTTGACGGTTCGTGTAGCCAGTTGCCCAATGGAGTCATTCTGAATTGAGCCTGCTCTGAGCGCAGCCGAAGGGCCCAGAATGACTCCTCCCATTCCGATCGCAGTAGCTGAATCCGGTTCAATTGACCGATTCGCTGGGCGGCTGCGCCGGGACCGATGTTTGCGGCGGCGGGACCAGTCCAATCATCGACATCAAGGAAAACGTCAGTTGCGCCGCTCCCTGGAACTTCCATTCGCAGCGATCGAAGGTCGCGTTCACTACGTCGAATGGGCCGCCGGAGTAGAAGATGACGCACTCGCGCAGGGCGCAGTTCACCAGCCAGGTCTCTTCCAGCACGATCACCTTTTTGGTGAGCGTCATTCCTTCATACTTCACGATCGGCATGCTGTTTCCTTGCTTGTCCGCAGTGTGTTCCCAGTTGAATTTAAGTTTCAATCCTGCTTGAGTCTGCCGATTTCCGCGGCCATGGAGATATCGCGACCGGTCACGCCGCCGGAGTCGTGCGAAACCAGCGCCACGCGCAGTTTGTTGTAGCGGATATCGATGTCGGGATGGTGGTCCGCCTTTTCCGCCAGCAGCGCCAGTCGCACGACAAACGCGAAGGCCGCCGCAAAATCCGCAAAGGCGTAGTCGCGGACCAGCGCACCGTCTGCATACTTCCATCCTGGAAGCGCCGGCAACTTCTCGTGGATTTCTTTTTCAGAAAGCTTGGCCATGGTTGGGTCCCGTCCTGTTCCAAGAAGAGAAAAAACCCTTGCCGTCATTCTCGACCCTGGCCCGCAGAGTTGGCAAAGGGGAGCAACTACGCGGCGTGGATGTTCTACGGGATATTGCCGAAGGTGTATCCGAAGGGGGAGAAGGCAACCCCGTCGCGCATGATGCCTTCGCGCAGGTCCTGCCAGATGGAATCCGGCGTGGCCACAAAAACATCGACGATGGAAGGATCGAACTGGGTCCCGGCACAGCGAAGGATCTCCTTGCGCGCGGCCTCCATGGTATTGGCTTTGCGATAGGGCCGGTTCGACGTGATGGCATCGAAGGTGTCGGCGATGGCGAAGATGCGCGCGCCAACGTGAATCTCCTCGCCACGCAGCCCGCGCGGATAGCCGGAGCCGTCGAAATGTTCCTGGTGTGCGTATACGATCTCAGCGGGCTCCTGCAGGTAAGGAATTTTGCGGATCATTTGATATCCCAGCTCGGCGTGGCTGCGCATGACCGCCCGCTCTTCCGGCGTCAGCTTGGCCGGTTTGCGCAGGATCGCATCGGGAATCGCCATTTTGCCGATATCGTGCAGAAAGGCCCCGCGGCCGACGATGCGCAACTGGGGCTCCGGAAGGCCAACGGCGCGGCCCAGCGCCAGGGTGTACGCGGTCACGCGCTTGGAGTGGCCCTCGGTCTCGGCATCTTTCAAGTCGAGTGCGTTGCCCAGCGCCTCCAGGGTCACGTCATAGGAGTTTTCCAGTTGCCGCATGCTTTGTTGCAGCATCTCGGTCCGCGCCGTGATCAACTGCTCCAGATGATGCCGGAACAAATCGTTCTGCGTTTGCAGTCGCCGATATTGCAGGGTCCGGCGGACCGTGGCCAGCAATTGTTCCGGGGAGAAAGGCTTCAGTACGTAGTCGTACACCCCCATTTGCAGCGCCTGCATTGCTTGCGGGACAGAGTGGGGATCGACCAACAACACGATTGGGATCTGGACGCGGTCCGAGTTCCACAACAGAACCAAGGGGGCCAGCAGGTTTTCCGTCACTTGCCGCAGCCATGGGAACAGATGCTTCGCATTGGGGCCAGTGTCCATCAGCACCAGATTGATTCGCGGGTTTGTCGCTGGATCCGCGGCCAGGGACTCGATTGCATGCGCCGGGGAAGTACAACAAATCACGGGCAGTTTTTGTGCTTGCAGCACCTGGCTGACCCTGGCCGTCTGGGCAGGCTCGCCGGTCAGCAGGAGAATCTGCCCCACGGCCGAGGACGGTCGAGCTGAACTTTCCATCGTGATTGCTGAAGGTTCCACAGTCAGTCCATCTCAAATAAATCGGATCCACGACAGGGTAAAGTGTTCAACATTCAAGGTAAAAATGCCATGGATTTATTTTCGCGTTCGGGCCCTCGGCTCCAATATGGTATTTACATGCTGAAATGTGGTATCAAAATTCCACCAACTTCAAGTAGAACCCTTTAGATGCGTTGCGTCGCTGCGCGGCTGCCAAAATTCCGCCCGGCAGTAAAAAACCCTCGTTCCATAATGAAAATCGTTGCACACCAGTGCAGTCGGGTGCGCATGCGCGATCCGATCCAGAGAGTGGCCAACAACGTGCATACTCCGTTTGCAAGATATGGAATTCTTTTCTGACTTCCCCTTAGGAAACTCCGCCGGAATGATGGTACCGCGACCCGCGACGGTTTCACAGTCAATTATCGCCAGGGTTACACGTCGCTATAACACGAGGGATGAGCAGCGCGATGTTTTTGAGAGCCATCGCCACCACATTTTTTCTGTCGCCTATTACATGACGGGCGACGAGCGGGAAGCGGAAACCATTTTGCAATCAACCTTTATCGAGGGGGTCAACAAGCAAACCAAGCCCACGATTGCAACGTTGGATGGGGCCTTGATGGCCCAGTTGCACCGTCGCCTTTCGCTTGATCCGGTGCCCGCTTTTGCGTCGGAAATCGAGGGTCTGGGCAACAGAAATGTTCGCCGCACCGATTTGGAGGAGGCATTGTGGCAGTTGCCGGGGAGGGAGCGTTTGTGCTTCCTGCTGCGAGACGTTGAAGGCTACAATGCCGCCCGGATTGCGGAATTGCTGCATACTTCTGAAAATGAGGTCCAGCGCACTGTCTTCTCCGCCAGGCTGCGCATGCGCAGTTTGCTGAAAGAACAGTGTGCGCGAGAGCAGCGTCCCACATGAACGCTTGAGCGGTACATCTCGCGGATCCAATCCGTCCAATCTCAAATCTAGAGTATTTTCAAGTCAAGTGTTAACAAAACGAGGGTGCCCCATCCTTTGTGCGTCCTTTGCGCAAAGGGTGGGAGAGTACGACTTTTTCCACGCCCGTCAACATCTTGAACGAAAACGCTCTAGACTCGCTGCGCATGGACGAGACGCCTGCGGACTGGGTCCTCCCCGCGCGACGCTTATTGCATTCTGTGCTGGCTGCGGGACGAGGCGGTGTCTGCGCTGCCGCCCGCCCCGAAGATGAGGAACGGCGCATCTTCAAAGTAATCCTGCTCAATGCCGGGGCCCTTCATCGTGAGCACGACCGCATATTCGCCATCCTCCAGCTTCAATTCTGCACCGCCGAGCTGGAACGCTGTCGTGGCGACATAACTGCCATCCTCTGCCTGCAGCCAATGGATGGGCTGTCGCGCCAGCGTAGAACCTTTCGCGTCGACGAGATTGAAGTCGCCTTTCCAGTCTTTGGACGGGCGATGGGCGAGCTTGCCGACCGGAGTGATGCGGACCAGCGTCCAGAGAACGTCCAAGGGGGAAAAGGAATGGCTCGGTTCGAGTTGGATCGTACAGTTGCCGGCCCGCAGATAATCGATTGTCTGCGGGTGCTGAGCGTCAGTTTGCGTAGGTGGGGGCGAAAACAGGCACGATCTGCCAATCACGAGCGAACTGATCCGGACACTTTCGCCAGGGCTGGGAGGAGCGACCGTGAAATCCTTGACCAGTCCAGCCGTATTTTTTCCCGATTGGTCCGCTGTCGCAACGCGCAGCCGATACTCTCCCTCCCCGACGTCAATCGCCGTGTTCCATACCGGCTCAGTCATAGTCCAGTCCAGGCGGCGCACGATCGTCGCCACCATAAGTCCTGTCGTCGTCTCCTCAAACTGCTGCGCTATTTCCAGCGGAGTAGGGGGCGGAGTGGCGCCCGTCCAAAACAGTCCAGTGCTTATGAATTGGGTTCCGGTCTTGCCGTCGGGATGGGGAAAGTATTCCATCTGCACGCCAAGCTGGAGCGGCGCCGCAGCGTCTGTAGGCGGATGCATGAGCGCCCCCCGCAGGGCGGCCGAGCCCAGGGAGAGTTCTTTCAGTTGTGCCAGACTTGGCGCCATGTAGAAAGTCGGCGCGTTCACAATCGCATTTCGCCGCCCAGACGTGACGGACACGGTATGGGGAAGCCCATCCATCTGCTTCGGATCCAGGTGCAGGTCGATATCGTAGGCGCTCATGCCATCCTGCCGAATTTCATCGATTGTATCGCTGGCAAAATTGGAGATCCAGCCTTCCAGATGGTTGTCCCGCGTCAGCAGCATCCACGGACCGAAGCCAATCGTGTAGTAATACGGAAACAGTCCCCGCAGACGCCCGATTTCCTGAAAGCTGTCCGCGGCATAAATCACGGCACCCGCGTTACGGGCGGCAAACGCAACATCGTGGGCCTCGAAGTTCTCGTAGACCAACGTGGCGCCATCATAGACCATCTCATGAAAGATATCGCCCAGCGACATGACAATGCGGCGGCCGGGAAGACTGCGCATGTTGGCAATGGCGAGCGAGGCGGTCAGGCGCCAACTGTTGAGGTCCGTATTGGCGGGATTTTCGCTTCGAATCCTTTCCAGTTCGGCAATTACGGTGGCCATGTCGCGCGTATAGGGGGTCTGGTCGCCGCCATCGTCCAGGATGGAAATGTTCCATCCTAAATTCGGTTTAGTCTTCAGGCTGGAGATTGCATCGTTGATCGCGTCGGTGCGGTACTGCGGTCCATCGAACGGAAGGATGATCAGCAGGTTGGGACGATCTTCCGCCTGTCCCGTTTTCGGATTGACGGTTTTGTCCCATGGGCGGGAAAGCTGAAAGCTGCGCGGCTTGCCATCCACATCCACGACCAGATCGGAAGCCGTCAAGTCCTTGATGGGCGAAACATTGGCATGGCTGAAAACATTGATCGGAATATGTACCGCTTGCGCCTGTTGAATGAACTGCGGCAATACCGGCTGCGGGGCGGCGGGAGCGCTTGTCTGCCCGTAAAGCAGCCCTGCGAGGACCGCGTTTCCGGCGATCGACGTGAAGATCGCTGTCCATTTCTGCCGATGGTTTTGTCTCATGCGCATACTCCCCAGAATAATTTACGCTTTCGCCATTTCAGTGTTTTGCAGCCGTTCGATTCCATGAAAACGGCACAGTCCCCCATCTCCGCGATCGCGACCTTTCAGTGTAGGCCGTCGGCCTCTCTATTGAATGTCTATATTCTCGGAAGGTATTGGTCAATGGACGAGATGTCGATGTTGGCGGCGGCAGGATTTCGCCCGGCCGCCAAGACATCGAGAAGCTGGCGAGAAGCTGGTTCGAGCGGCCGATTGCTGCCATTGCCGATAGGATACCTCACGGTCAATTCCGATGTTCCCTGGCAAGAGCGGTTGGATAGCCTTGCCAGATATATTCCAGCGCCTCGGGCAGCGTTTGCAGTTTCACCCCTTGGTCGACATGGCCGGCGTTGCGGGCGAACACGAACTGATAGCGATAGCCCATGGCGGCGAGGACTTTGGCCATATTCTCATTGGCGACGACCCAGTCGTGCATGTTGTCGCGCATGGCGTTCGGATTGAAAAGGTCCCGGTCGCCGACTTCCATCCAGATGCGGATCGGTTTGGCCGGGGCGTTTGCGATCAGGCGCTCGTGAAATTCCCACGCGCCATGCGGCGTTTGCGGGTTGTACGGCCATTGCTGGTTCACGTAGGTGCCGGAATAGGTAAGGACGCGGCGATACAACTCCGGGTGATACCACGCCATAATCAAGGCGCACGAGCCGCCGGAACTGCCGCCCATGGTGGCCCGGCCATCAGGATCTTTGGTCAGTTTTACCTGGGTTTTCGCCTCCACCAGAGGCAGCACTTCGTGCTCGACGAACTCCGCATACCGGCCAGACATGGTGTCGTATTCCAGGCCACGTTCGCTGCCTTGCGCGTCGCCGCCGCCATTGCCGATGGAGATGGCAATCATCACAGGGACTTTATGTTCGGCGATCAGGTTGTCGAGCGCAGTGAACAGCGCACCGTCGGGTCCGTCCGCGCCGACGATGAAGGGCGCGACGGAACCGGGGACATATTGCTTCGGGATGTAGACCGTGACTCTGCGCATGTAGGGGGCAGGGTGGCTGGTGGTGACAATCAACTTGGCCGGATTTGCGGGATCGGGAATGCCGAAGGTCCCGGGCTCGCGCGCAACGCCGGCGTAGAATTTGCTGTCGGCGGAATTCATCGTGAACTGAATCGCCGTTCCTTGCGGTACGCCGGCGTGGACAGACAT
>JAJYVR010000079.1 GCA_021791935.1 Acidobacteriota bacterium | reverse complement strand
GTGCTGGTCTGGGGAAATCGAAAACCAGGGGAGATTCAGAGGCTCAAGCGAATGGCACAACACCGCCGCTCAACAGGTCACGCGCGCACCGCGTGCTCAAACTGCGCACGCATTATTCAGGTTACAACTTATGTCCGCCTGCTTCAGCATCTCGACGCACTCGGCACTGCGGAAGTCGCCGCCTCCCGCGAGGCGGGTGCGAGTGTGCGGGTTCTGCTCCAGGAAAAGCTTGACATCTTCGATCCCGGTCGAGCCGTCCCCGGTGAAATCCTTCACTTCCTCGATTTCGAAGGCGATCGCCTTTGGCTTTGGGCGCTTGCCATTGCCCTCGTCGTACTCACCGAACGTAAGTTGCGCGCCCGCGATAGGGGAGCCGTCGTAGCTTGTGGTGACTAGCTTCTTGAGTCCAAGCCTGTTAAAGTTGGCGGCGAAGTACTTGAAGAAGTTGCTCTCGAATGGGTCGTCGCAGTTGCAGTAGACGACCTTGCCACGGAAGGTGTCCGGGTCGAACTCAAGGTAGGCCTCGACCTCTTTCTGGATGTCGACGTACTGGGTGTAGAACTCGTCCTGCTTGGCTTTCTTCGCGTTTGACAAACCCAGGTTAGAAGCACTTGCGACTCGGCTCAACAGAATACCCCCCAAGGGTGTCAACGTGTCTCGAAATAACTTCCGCCGCGATCGGCCGCATCAATCCGATCCATCGTGGATTCTGGCGCTGGTCCCGTTCAGCCGGCCATGAACTCGAAAGCGAAGGAAAGGCAAGTGAAGTATATAACTCCAAGGGTTTTCACCGCTCCTGTATTCACGTTCGTACGACAAGCCGTTAGCCATCTGCCGTGGCGCAGACGTGTACAACCCAAAAACCTAGCCAAGCGCATCGCTCTACATGGTCGAGCGCATCCGTGAGCCCGGTGTGAAGTGAAGGAATGCGTCCGACCACCCCGGCTCGGCTGCGTGGTTACCACGCGATTAGGTAACGATATGTCGGCCAGGGTCCGTCGATCTGAATGCGCATGGTCCTCGATTCAGGACACCAGGGCGAAGCACTCAACCGGTATTCCGGCGCGCGTGGATTCAAATTGTGCGGACGGGGCCTACGAACCTTTTTCCAACTGAAAGTGGAAGGGATCGCCGCGCTCCTTCGCCATGGACTCGACAACTTTCAGAAATGCCAGCGAAGCATGGGACAGGTTCGCCTGCCTGCGATGGACGACGCGCAGACGGCGCTCAAAGGCCAACTCCGGCACGCGCAACTGCACCAGCTCTCCGCGTTCAATTTCCTGACGCGCGGTCAGGCCGGGCAACAGGGCCACGCCGTTGCCCATGGCGACGAAGCGCTTGATGGCTTCCAGACTGGGCAGCTCGACGGCCATGTTCAGCGGGGTTTTATGACGTTGAAACGCCTGCATCACCTTTTGCCGCAGCGGCGATGGGACGTTGTGGGCGACAAAATTTTCCGCTCCCAGCTCGCGGATGGAGACTTCTTTGGCGCGCGCCAGCGGATGGCCGGGATGCATCACAAAAACCAGGTCGTCGCGATACACCACAATCGAGCGAATCTGAGGATCGTCCGGACGATAGGAAACAATGCCCAGTTCCACCGAATGCTGCAACAGTTCCTCCGCCATGCGGCTGGCGAGCGAACGTTGCACGGTCACGCGGATTTGCGGCGACAGGCGGCGGAAGACATCGATCACCGGCAGCAGATAGAGGCAGGTGTACTCATTCGCGGCCACGTTCAGGCGTCCGCGATGCAAAGAGCGCAATTCCGACAAAGCTGTGGTCGCCTCGCCGCGCAGATTCAGCAATCGCTCGGCATATTCGCGCAGAACTTCACCGGCGGCGGTCAACGTGGCATCGCGGGCGGCGCGGTCGAACAGCACTTCGTCCATTTCCACTTCAAGCTTGCGGACCACCTGGCTGATGGCGGGTTGGGTGCGATGCAGTTTGACGGCGGCGCGAGAAAAACTCTTCTCTTCGGCCACGGCCATAAAGGTTTCCAACTGAAACAGGTCCATCGGGTATCCTTATGGAGCGCGAAGGCGAACTTGCGTTGATAATATATTCTAATACGATTAGTTGTTCATATTAGATTACCTTATGCTATTCTAAAAGAACAAACGCTGTATCCAGTTTTGCCAGGGATGAGGGGCGCCATGCATCAGGAACGAATTTTTTTCTTCGATACCACCCTCCGCGATGGAGAACAATCGCCCGGCTGCAGCATGTACATGGCAGAAAAAGTCCGGATGGCCAAGCAGTTGGAATTGCTGGGCGTCGACGTAATTGAGGCGGGATTTGCGATCGCTTCCGACGGCGACTTTGCCGCTGTGCGGCAAGTGGCGCAGGAAGTGAAGGGGCCGCGCATCTGTTCCCTGTCGCGCGCCAAGGAAGAAGACATTGTCGCCGCCGCCCGCGCATTGGAGCCGGCAGCCAGGCCCCGCATCCATATTTTTCTGGCCAGCTCCGACATCCATCTGGAATACAAATTGCAAATTTCTCGCGAGCAGGCGCTGGAGCTGACAGACAAGTCGGTCCGCCTGGCCCGCACCTATGTGGATGACGTGGAGTTCTCGCCGGAAGACGCTTCACGGTCCGACCGGGAATTTCTGTGCGAAATGGTCCAAATTGCGGTCGATGCCGGGGCCGCGGTCATCAACCTGCCCGACACTGTGGGATATACGGTGCCTCACGAATACGCTTCCATGTTCCGGTTGATGAAAAAGCGGATTCGCGGAGTCGAAAACATTGTGCTTTCCAGCCACTGCCACAACGACCTAGGATTGGCGGTCGCGAACAGCCTGGCTGCGCTGGAAGCCGGCGCGCGGCAGGTGGAATGCACCATCAACGGGATTGGCGAACGCGCCGGCAATGCCGCGCTGGAAGAACTGGCTGCGGCCATGTACGTGAGACACGACCAATTGCCGTTCCAACACAATCTCGACCTGAAGCAGCTATTTCCAGCCAGCCAGATGTTGAGCGAGGTCATCACTTTTGCGCCGGCGCCCAATAAAGCCGTTGTGGGAAGCAACGCCTTCTCGCACGAGGCGGGCATCCATCAGCATGGGGTGATGTCCAATCCGCTGTGCTATGAAATCATGACGCCGTCGCAGGTGGGCGTCCCGGCGAATCGGATGGTCCTTGGCAAGCATTCCGGACGCCATGCCTTGAACCATCGGCTGAAGGAGCTGGGCTTCAGTTTAAGCCGCGCGGACCTGGATCTGGCGTACCGGCGATTCATAGAAGTCGCGGACCGCAAGAAATCTGTCTTCGACCAGGACCTGATCGGCATTATGCTGACGCATCTGCGCCAGTCGCCGGTCGTTAACCAGAATGGGGGCCAGCACGGTTCCGGCGGTACTGCGGCGATTGCAGCCCCACAGCCGTAATTCAGTGCTGCGTTCGTTCGCCGCGGGTCGCCGCGGCAACAACGCCACAAATCAAATAGGGCGCGGATACGACCAGCCCCACACAGGAGTTTCGATGTCATCGGAAATCAAGATCACCCTGGTCCCCGGAGACGGGATTGGCCCGGAAGTCACCCACGAAGCGGTCGTGATGCTGGAAGCTGTCGGCCAATGGAACGGCGTCAAGTTCCACTTTGTTGAAATGCCGATCGGCGGAGCTGCCATTCGGCAGCAGGGATCGCCGTTGCCGCCTGCAACGCTGGAAGCGGCACTGGACAGCGATGCAGTCCTGCTGGGCGCGGTGGGCGGAAACGAATTCAATTTGCTGCCACCGGACAAGCGTCCGGAAGCCGGCCTGCTGCAACTGCGGCAAGCGCTCGGCGGCTTCGCCAATCTGCGCCCCTCGGTAGCGTATGCGCCGCTGAGCAACAATTCCCCGCTGCGACCTGAAGTCACGGAGGGAGCGGACATCCTGTTTGTGCGTGAATTGCTGGGCGGTTTGTATTTCGGCACGCCGCGCTCATGGGACCGCGAATCCGGGGTCGCGCTCAACACCATGCTGTACACCCGCGAGGAAGTGGTGCGTGTGGCGCGCGTCGCATTTGAACTGGCGCAAAAACGTCGCCACAAGGTCACCTCTGTGGACAAAGCGAACGTGCTGGAAGTCTCGCAGCTATGGCGCGCCACGGTGACGGAGATTGCGGCGGAATATCCCGACGTCACGCTGGAGCATCAATATGTGGACGCCTGCGCGATGCACTTAATGAATACGCCGCGCAACTTCGATGTGGTGCTGACGGAAAATCTGTTCGGCGATATTCTTTCCGATGAAGCCGCCGTGATTACAGGTTCGCTCGGAATGCTGCCCTCGGCAACGATTGGCGGCAAGGTCAATTTATATGAACCCGTCCATGGTTCGGCGCCGGATATCGCCGGCACAGGCAAAGCGAATCCTCTGGGAGCAATTTTGACCGCCGCGATGCTGCTGCGTCACTCCGCCGGACTGGAGCAGGAAGCGCAGGCGATTGAAACCGCCGTGCAGCGGGTGTTGGCCGCCGGCTATCGTACCGCCGACCTGGCCCGCACCAATCAACCCAACCAACAAATTGTCAGCACGAGGGAGATGGGAAAACACGTCTTTGAAGTTTTGAACGAAATCATCGATTGCAGCCAGGCTATGCACGCGGTCTAGTTTTTCTTGGCAGCATCGTCGATCGCGAACCAAAATCTTTACTTTGGCATACCGTCCACGCACCTGGAACACAGTGAAAGAACATGGCGAATAAAAATACACTTTTTCAGAACATCTGGGACGCGCACATCGTCGCCGAACCGGCTGGCGAGCCCGCCCTGCTCTACATCGATTTGCATTTGCTGCATGAAGTGACCTCCCCGCAGGCTTTCGAGGGACTGCGCCTGGCGGGTCGCACGGTGCGCCGTCCGGACCGCTCGCTGGCAACAGTCGACCACAATGTTCCCACAGTGGCCGCGGACCGCCTGATCATCCAGGACGCCATCGCGTCGAAACAGATTGAGACCTTGCGCCGCAACTGCAAGGAATTCGGCATTGAACTGTACGACGTGCAGTCGAAGCAACAAGGCATTGTGCACATCATCGGCCCGGAACTTGGATTCACCAAACCCGGCATGACCATCGTGTGCGGCGACAGCCATACCAGCACGCACGGCGCGTTTGGCGCGCTGGCCTTCGGCATCGGCACCAGCGAAGTGGAGCATGTGCTGGCCACGCAATGCATGCCGCAGTCGAAGCCGAAAACGTTTCGCATCTCGGTGGAGGGCGAACTGCCGCCTGCCGTCACCGCGAAAGACATTGCCCTTGGCATCATCGGCCGCATCGGCACCGACGGCGCGACAGGCTACGTCGTCGAGTACGCCGGCTCCGCCATTCGCGCGCTTTCGATGGAAGGCCGCATGACCGTCTGCAATATGAGCATCGAGTCGGGCGCGCGCGCCGGCATGATCGCTCCCGATGAAACCACCTATGCTTATCTCAAAGGGCGTCCGCAATCGCCCCAGGGAAAACAGTGGGACGAAGCCGTCGCACATTGGAGCGCGCTGCCTTCGCATCCAGAGGCGAAGTTCGATCGCGAACTGACGATCGACGCAAAGGAGTTGACGCCATTCGTCACCTGGGGAACACATCCCGGCATGGTGGTTTCCGTCACCGGAGCCATCCCCACGCCCGCATCGGCGCCAACCGATTCCGAACGCCGAGCGTACGAACGCGCGTTGGAATACATGGCGCTTGAGCCCGGCACGAAGATTGAGAACGTTCCTATCGACCGCGTCTTTATCGGCTCCTGCACCAATGGCCGGATTGAGGACCTGCGCGTCGCCGCGAAAGTTGTCAGCGGCTACAAGGTCAACGCCAAGGTGCGCGCCATGGTGGTTCCCGGTTCGCAGCGTGTCAAAGCGGAGGCCGAAAGCGAGGGTCTGGATCGCATCTTTTTGGATGCCGGATTTGAATGGCGCGAGCCCGGCTGCTCCATGTGCCTCGGGATGAATCCGGACATTCTGGAGCCCGGCGAGCGTTGCGCCTCCACCAGCAATCGCAACTTTGAAGGCCGCCAGGGCCGCGGCGGCAGGACCCATCTTGTCAGTCCGGCAATGGCCGCCGCAGCCGCCATCGCCGGCCACTTTATCGATGTTCGCAATTGGGAGTTTCGCGCATAATTATGAAACCATTTCGCACACTTACGTCGAAGGTCGCGCCACTCGATCGCGTCAATGTCGATACCGACCAGATCGTTCCCAAGCAGTTTTTGAAGCGCATTGAACGCACCGGCTACGGGGAATTCTTGTTCTTCGATTGGCGACGCGGCGCTGACGGCGCTCCGAACCCGGAATTTTCCCTGAACAAGCCCCATCATCAAGGCGCGGAAATTCTTGTCGCTGGCCGCAACTTCGGCTGCGGCTCCTCGCGCGAACATGCCGCGTGGGCGCTCAGCGATTTCGGTTTTCGCTGCGTGATCGCTCCCAGTTTCGCCGACATCTTTTACTCCAACGCCGCCAAGAACGGCATTCTGCTGGTCACGCTGCCGGATGAAAAAGTCGCGCTGCTGTTGGAGCGGGCCAAGGTACCGGGCTATCTGCTGCACGTATCGCTGGAGTCGCAAACCGTGAAGGACGATCTGGGCTTCGAGGAACCTTTCACCATCGACGCCTTCCGCCGATCCTGCCTGCTGGAAGGCCTGGATGACATTGGTTTGGCGATGCGGCATACCTCCGCGCTGGATGCGTATGAGAAGAAGCATGACGCGGCGTTCTGGTCTGCACCAAGACAACCCCAGGGAGTGAGCGCGTGAGCGACAACGGCAAACAAGTTATGACTACCAACCCAAAACACAACAGCATTCCCCTCACCGAAGGCCCCAGCCGCGCCGCCGCGCGCGCCATGTTGCACGCGGTCGGGTTCAATCGCGAAGACCTGGCCAAACCGATCGTCGGCATCGCCAACACCTGGACCGAAATCGGTCCCTGCAACTTTCACCTGCGAACGCTGGCAGAAGCGGTGAAGCAAGGCATTCGAGACGCCGGCGGCACTCCCATGGAGTTCAATACCATCACCATCTCCGACGGCATCACCATGGGCACGCAAGGCATGAAGGCCTCGTTGATCAGCCGCGAAGTCATCGCCGACTCGGTCGAACTGGTGGCGCGCGGAAATCTCTTCGATGGCCTGGTCGCCATTGCGGGCTGCGACAAAAACATGCCCGGCACCGTAATGGCGCTGGCGCGGCTCGACATTCCATCGCTGATGCTCTACGGCGGCTCCATCGCGCCCGGTCATCTCAACGGAAAAGACCTGACCGTGCAGGATGTTTTCGAGGCGCAGGGATCGTTTGCCGCCGGCAAGATCGATGCTGCCGAATTGAAGGCCGTCGAAGTGAACGCCTGCCCCGGGGCTGGCGCCTGTGGCGGACAATTTACCGCGAACACCATGGCCATGGCCTGCGAATTTCTCGGCATCTCGCCGATGAATCTATCCGGCGTGCCCGCGCTTTCTCCTGAAAAGAACGCGGCGTGCCGCGCCGCGGGAGCGATGGTGCTGGAGTTGGCGAAGAACGACCTGCGACCGTCGAAGATCATCACGCGCGCATCGCTGGAAAATGCAATTGCCAGCGTCGCGGCTTCCGGCGGATCGACGAATGCGGTGTTGCACCTGATCGCGATTGCGCACGAGGCCGGGATCGACCTCACTGTCGACGACTTCGACCGCATCAGCCGCAAGACCCCTCTGCTGTGCGACATGAAACCGGGCGGGCGCTATGTTGCCACGGATTATCAAGCCGGCGGCGGTAGCCGTCTGCTGGCGAAGAACCTGCTCGCGGGCAACCTGCTGGACGGCACTCAGATGAATGTTTCCGGTCGCACGCTGGCGGAAGAGGCTGCGCTGGCCAAGGAAATGCCCGGCCAGAAAGTGATTCACTCACTCGACAAGGCATTGAAGGCCACGGGCGGACTTGTGATCCTCAAAGGCAATCTGGCTCCGGAAGGTTGCGTGATTAAAGTTGCCGGGCACGAACGCCTGACGCACAGCGGTCCCGCTCGCATTTTCGAGAATGAAGAGGCCGCCTTCCATGCCGTCGAAGCTCGCACTCTGAAGCCCAACGATGTCGTCGTCATCCGCAATGAAGGCCCGCGGGGCGGGCCCGGTATGCGCGAAATGCTGCAGGTCACGGCCGCAATCGCCGGCATTCCCGAGTTGAGCGACACGGTGGCGCTGCTGACGGACGGGCGTTTCTCCGGGGCCACTCGCGGTTTGATGGCCGGCCATGTTGCCCCGGAAGCTGCCCTGGGCGGCCCGATTGCCGCGCTGCGCGATGGCGACACTATTGTCTTCGACATTCCCAAGCGCGAATTGCGCGTGGAGTTGAGTGAACAGGAACTTGCGGCGCGCATGAAAGATTGGAAGGCCCCCGCGCCGAATTCTCCTCGCGGAGTGTTCCGGAAATATGCGGAGACAGTTTCTTCCGCGTCTCGCGGAGCTGTCACGAATTACTGAGGAAGAGGATGATCATGGACAAGCGAGAAAAAGAAGCTGGCAACCATCGCAACTCGCCCGACACCGCCATCTACACCCAGCCGACGCCATTGACGGGCGCGGAAGCGGTATGGGCGACATTGGTCGGCGAGGGTGTGCGCGATGTATTCGGCTATCCCGGCGGGGCGATTCTTCCCGTCTACGACGCGCTGCGAAAATTCCCTATCCGGCACATCCTGGTCCGTCATGAGCAGGGAGCGGCCCACATGGCGGATGGATATGCGCGCGCCTCCGGTCGCGTGGGCGTTGCCATGGCCACCTCTGGACCGGGCGCGACCAATCTTGTCACCGGGATTGCAACCGCCATGCTCGACTCGATCCCCATGATCTGCATCACCGGTCAGGTTTCCAGCAAAGTGCTGGGCACCGACGCCTTCCAGGAAGTCGACATCACCGGCATCACGCTTCCCATTACCAAGCACAATTTTCTGGTGCGACGTACAGAAGATATTGCCCCTGCGCTGCGGGAAGCCTTTCGCATCGCGCAGTCGGGGCGTCCGGGACCGGTGCTGGTCGACATCACCAAAGATGCACAGCAAAACTCCGCCATCTTCGACTTTGCCGCCGCCGCGCCGCAACCGTATCGCCCGCATCCCATGTTGTCGGCGGACTCGACTTCCATCCGCGAAGCGCTGGAACTGTTGCGCACCGCGAAGCGTCCGGTCATCCTGGCCGGTCAAGGCATTCTGCACTCCGGCGCCATGGAACAAGTTCGCGCGCTGGCGGAACGGACGCAAACCCCGGTCGCTTGCACCTTGCTGGGGCTCACCGCCTTCCCTGCCTCGCATCCGTTGAACCTGGGCATGATGGGCATGCACGGCGAAAGCTGGGTGAACCATGCCATTCAACAGGCCGATCTGCTGATCGCGTGCGGCATGCGTTTCGACGATCGCGTCACCGGTTCGCTTTCCACTTATGCGCCCAACGCCAAGAAAATCCATATCGAGATCGACCCTGCTGAAATCAATAAAAACGTTCACGTGGATGTCGGCCTGATTGGCGACTTGAAGGAAATTCTAGAGACCTTGTTGCCGCGCTTGCCCGGCCGCGATGGCGCCGCCTGGCTGCACGCAATTTCCGCGATGAAGGGCGATGCCGCCGTGCATGACATTCAACATCTGCCCGACAATGGGCATCTGTATGCCGCGCACGTCATCAACGATATCTGGCGCGAAACCAAGGGAGACGCGATCGTCGTCACCGACGTCGGCCAGCACCAGATGTGGGAGGCGCAGTACTACAAGCACGATCGCCCGCGATCCCTGATCACCTCCGGCGGCCTGGGGACCATGGGATTTGCGCTGCCGGCTGCCATCGGCGCCAAAGTGGCTTGCCCGGAAAAGGAAGTCTGGGTCATCGCCGGCGATGGCGGTTTTCAAATGACATGTCCCGAGCTGGCGACCATTGTGCAGGAACAGTTGAAGATCAACATCGCCATCGTGAATAACGGCTATCTGGGCATGGTGCGCCAATGGCAGGAGAAGTTTTACGACAAGAATTATGAGGGCACGCCGTTGCTCAGCCCGGATTTCGTGAAGCTTGCGGACGCCCACAGCATCCAAGGCACGCACGTTCGCCATCGCGCGGAAGTCGCCTCCGCAGTCGAGACGGCGCGACGGCATCCGGGCACGTTTCTCATCGATTTCCATGTGGAGCAGGAAGATTCCGTCTATCCGATGATTGCGCCTGGCGCGGCGCTGCATGAAATGATCCGGCGTCCCAAACAGAATCCGCTGGTTGAAACAGCGACGGAAGAGTAGGAGCCAGGAACTTATGTTGCATACCTTTGTAGCGCTGGTCGAGGACAAAACCGGACTGCTGGCGCGCGTGACATCGCTGTTTCGCCGACTGAACGTCAACATCATTTCGCTGACCGTCGGCGGCACGGAAACCGTCGGCGTGTCGCGCACCACCATCGTCGCCGAGGCGGCGGAAGATCGCGCGCCGCGCATCATGGCGTCGCTGTACAAGCTGGAAGGCGTGCTGGACGTCGACGACGTAGGCCGGCACTCCGCGGTGATTCGCGAGCTGGCGATGCTGAAGATCGCCGCCGACCAGAGTACGCGCTCGGATCTGTTTCAACTGGCCGAGGTTTTTCGCGCCCGCATTGTCGATCTCGCGCCTGAATCGTTAATGCTGGAGATCACAGGCAGCGCCAGTAAAATTGAAGGGCTGGTGCAGATTCTGCTGCAGGGGAACTACCGTATTCTTGAAATGGCGCGCACCGGACGCATGGCGATGCGTCGCGGGCATCACGCCAGCAACGTGCTGGAAGCGCTTGGCGACACTACCCCGCGCATCGACCCAAAAACACTTTCAGGCGTTTTGAAGCGCGAAGCGCCCGACCTGCTCAAAGACGAAAACCACGCATAACCTACCCAAACGGAGAGACACGATATGGCAAAGACCTACCACGACGAAGATGCAGACCTGACATTGATCCGGCAGAAGAAGGTGGCCATACTCGGCTACGGCTCCCAGGGACATGCGCATGCGCTCAACTTGAAAGATTCCGGCGTTGAAGTACGCATCGGTTTGCCGGAAGGCAGCAAATCCAAAGCGCGCGCGGAAAAGGTGGGTCTGCAGGCGATGGCCACCGCCGATGCGGCGAAATGGGCGGACGTCATTATGGTGCTGACGCCGGACCAGACGCAGGGAAAGACCTACGCCGACTCCATCGCGCCGCACATGACGGCGGGCAAAACGCTGATGTTCGCCCACGGATTCAATATTCGCTACGACACCATTCATCCGCCCGCCACGGTAGACGTGAGTATGGTGGCCCCGAAAGCTCCGGGCCATCGCGTGCGCGAAGTATTTGTCGAGGGCGGCGGAACTCCCGGCCTGGTCGCCGTGCATCAAGACGCCAGCGGGCAAGCGATGGCCTTGGCGCTTTCTTACGCCAAAGGAATTGGCTGCACCCGCGCCGGCGTGATTGAAACTACGTTCAAAGAAGAAACGGAGACGGACCTTTTCGGCGAGCAGGCAGTGCTCTGCGGCGGCGTCAGCGCGTTGATCAAAGCGGCCTTTGAGACCCTTACAGCGGCCGGCTACCAGCCCGAGGTTGCCTACTTTGAGTGCATGCACGAGCTGAAGCTGATCGTCGACCTGATCTATCGCGGCGGCCTGGCCTATATGCGCCATTCCATCTCCGACACTGCGGAATATGGCGACTACACGGCCGGACCGCGCATTGTGACCGACGAAACCCGCGCCAACATGAAACAATTGCTGGCCGAAATCCAGGATGGGACGTTTGCGAAGAATTGGCTGAACGAGAACGCAACCGGTCGCAAATGGTTTGAGGAGCAACGCCGCAAAGAAGCGCGGCACTCCATTGAGAAAATCGGCGCTCCGCTGCGCGCCGCCATGCCGTTCCTCGACCCTGTCACGGTGAAAGACGGTGCCGTGGAAGCGGCGGAGAAACCTGTAACCGCAACAGTCGGCGCATAGCTCGGCCGATTTCCATTCTACGAACCGATGGGGCAGCGTTCTGCGGAGCGCGCCTCATCGGATTTTTTCCGTCGAATCCGAAGCGCCAATTTTTCATCTCATTTCCACATGAAGTTTGTACCATAGAGGGATTCACGCTGGGAGTTACCGTTATGGCTTCTTCGACGCAATCGATCGCTATACCGACGGACCTACCCGCCGGGGTCTCCCTTCTCCATACCCCGGAGCCGAGGGTCCTGGAGGCGCTGCGCCATGTCCGTCAACTGGATGGATTGACCGAGGCGGAATACCTGTGGCTGGTCCAGCATAGCTGGGAGTTCTCCGCTCCCGCCGGCACGCGCCTGTTCAACGACGGCGACCCTGCGACCCACATGACCATTCTGCTTGCCGGCGAGGTGCAGGTACGGCGGCAGCACGCGGCGCGCGGCAGCCTGTTTATCGGCCGCTCTGGGCAGATCACGGGCGTGCTTCCCTACTCGCGCATGAAGACCGCCGGCGGCAGCGGCTATGTTTCCGAAGCGGCGTGGGCGCTACAAGTCCCGCGCGATCTGTTCCCTGAAATGCTGGCCGCCATTCCTTCCATGGGCCAACGCTGCGTGTCGATCTTGCTGGACCGCGTCCGAGAAGTCACTCGGTTGGAGCAGCAATCCGAAAAGTTGAGCGCCCTGGGAAAACTGGCCGCCAACCTTGCGCATGAACTGAACAACCCCGCCAGCGCGGCACAACGCGCCAGCAGCAATCTGATGGAAGAATTGCGCGCGTATGGAAAAGTCAGCTTCGAGGCAGGACGGCTTTGCCTGACAAACGAGCAAGAAGAACGCTACATGGAGTGGAACCGCAACATTCGCAGCGCCATCGAAGGCCGGACGAAGCCGCAGGATCCAATCGAAGCCGGCGCACTGGAAGAACGGCTGAATCGTTGGCTGGAGCCGCGCAAGTTACCCAACCCCTGGACCATCGCTCCTGTTTTCGCCGAAGCCGGCGTCGAACCGGAGGAGCTGGCGGTCCTGGATACGTTTCTGAATTGCGAAGCCGCCAACGTCGCAGTGACACATTTTGCATCCACGTTGCGCGCCGAGCGGATGACGGAAGCGGTGCTGGAATCGACGGCGAGGATTTTCGATTTGATTCGCGCCATCCAGCAATACTCCCACATGGACCAGGCACCGCTGCAGGACATCGACCTGGCGCTATCGCTGGAAAATACGCTGACCATGCTGCACTACAGAATGAGTCGCGTAAAGGTCGCGCGGGAGTTCGATCCTGACCTGCCTCGCATCGCGGCCAACGGGAGCGAATTGAATCAGGTATGGATGGCGCTGCTGGAAAACGCTCTGGACGCAATGCAGGACTGTGGAACGATCCGCGTGACCACACAACATGCCGGCGATATGGTCCGCGTCGAAATTTGGGACGACGGTCCCGGCATTCCACCGGAGCTGCACAGTCGAATTTTCGAGCCGTTTTTTACCACCAAGCCGCCGGGCAAAGGCGCTGGACTCAGCCTCGATACGGTGCATCGCATTCTGAGC
>JAJYVR010000078.1 GCA_021791935.1 Acidobacteriota bacterium | reverse complement strand
CATCATGGTAAGACTCATATCGGAAATGATTCCAGGATCGCCCTTGCCGTCGCCTTTGGCCCCATGACACATGGCGCAATCGATCCCATACACATTCTTGGCGTGGGCCTGGGACACTGGTGTGGGTGTGATCGGGTTCGCCATACGCGCGGCTGCGACGGGAATCACCGTAAGGGCAGGCGTAGCAGGCGCAGCAGCCGGAGCAGCCGTTTTCTGCTGGGGCGTGAGTGAAAAAAGCAGTAGCGGAAGAAGGGCAAAGACAGGATTCGGCATAAGGTAAGCCTCCTAAACTACCGAACATACATCCTACGCCCAACCCCAGAGTAGTCTATGTTTCCCATCGCAAATCGCCCGATTCGTGGAATCGCAGGCCATCCTTTCTCCATTAGAAAACTTTTCTCTTTACACAGAGTACTCTGTATTATAGAGTATTCTCAATCGAGCACGCTGCTCGCTTGGAAGACAAATTTGGATAGCGGAAAGCGTATATGGCGCAGGCCTGGCGTGGCCCCATGAAAAATATCTCTCGAAATTGCCTGGAACCTGTTACGGCGTTGAGTGAGCGTCATCCGTTGTTGACTCGCTGCCTCGCGCTTCTATTTTTTCTGGCTGGAATCGTCCTGTGCATACGAGTGCTGTGACATCAGTTTTCACGACCTGAAAGGAAATCGCGATGACCGAACAAGAAACACAACAGGAACTACTCACCCGCTTTGAGCTGGTCGAGACGATGGTGAAAGAAGGTCGCCGCTCGACAGAATATTGGGGCTGGACCTTCGTCCTTTGGGGAACCGCGTACCTGATCGCGATTGCATGGTCCTATGCATCGCATCGGCCCGATATCGCATGGCCCGTGACCATGATCGCCGCCACGATCGTCACCATCATTGTGGCGACCAAAAAGAAACGAGCCAAGCCGCAGACCCCGGTTTCGCGCGCCATCGGCGGTATATGGACCGCCGTCGGAACAGCCATTTTTATCTTCTGTTTCGCGGTCGGAGCGAGCGGCCATTTCGAGATCCACTCTTGCATCGCCGCTATCGAGATTCTTCTCGGCGTCGCGAATTGCGCCATCAGCCTGGTGCTTCGCTGGCGTGGTCAATTCTTTATAGCGCTTCTCTGGTGGATCAGCGCCGTGGCCACATGTTTTGTCGCCATGCGACTGGTGATGCCGATCTTGGTTTTCGACACGCTCGTCGGATTCCTCGGCTTCGGGCTCTATTTGATGTATAGCGAACGTCGCGATCGTCGCCTCCGGGTGCAACATGCCTGATCTGCCGGAACTCGATCCCGTCATCCACGGCAAGCTGCGGTTGGCGGTCCTCTCCCTGCTCTCCAGTGTTGACGATGCCGAGTTCACCTGGCTGCGCGATAAAACCGGCTCCACAGACGGCAATCTCGGCGCGCACCTGCTGAAACTGGAAGAAGCCGGCTATATCGGCGTAGAAAAAAAGTTCATTCTGCGCAAGCCGGTCACGCTCTACCGCATGACGGAAACCGGCAGAACTGCGCTCGCCGGTTATGTTCGTGCTCTGCGGATTCTGTTGGGTTCCGCGCTCAAGTAATTTTTGGCCAACTAACGGGTAATTTCCAGGACGCTGAGCGTCTCGGCGGGTTTCAGATATCCCTTGCGGCGGAACCAGTCTTCCATCGCAACCCTCAAAGCTTCCAGAGGCACGCGGAAGCCAGCTTCCAGCAGGCCATCGCCCACCGGCAGGGTGTCGTCGAAAATGGCGTCGTTGGTGAAATTCCGCATGGCGAAATTATCGATCCATTGCACCGGGCACGGATGCCGCTGCCCTGCCGCATCGACGGATTCGATCTTCAATTTGCGCAGAAACATGCGGTTTACTTTTGCGCCCGCGGACCGGCATTGCGGACCGCATCCGGGACATCGAACCTGACAAAATTCTCCTGGAATTTTGCCGCCAGCATCGCCGCCTGACGATCGTAGGCATCGCGATCTTTCCACATGTTGCGCGGATTCAGCATGTCGTAAGGCACTCCGGGATACGAGGTTGGGATGCTGAATCCAAAGGTGGGCTCGATCGCAAATTCCACGTCCGCCAGCTTTTCGTCGAGCACGGCGTGGACCATGGCGCGCGTATGCGGCAGACCGATCCGCTTGCCGACACCATAAGGGCCGCCCGTCCACCCTGTATTGACCAGCCAACACTGGGCATCGTGGCGGCGAGGACGGTCGCCCAGCATGGCCGCATACACTTTGGGAGGAAGCGGCATAAAGGGCGCGCCGAAACAAGTGGAAAAATCCGGCACCGGCTCGCTACCCATCCCTGCTTCCGTGCCTGCCAACTTCGCCGTATATCCCGACAGGAAGTGGTACATCGCCTGCTCCGGCGTCAGCTTGGAAATGGGAGGCAACACCCCAAACGCGTCGGCCGTCAAAAACAAAACGTTCTTAGGATGGCCGCCAATGCTGGGGATCAAGGCATTCTGAATGTAGTCGATGGGGTATGCGGCCCGGGTATTTTCGGTGAAGCGGACATCGTGATAATCCGGCTCGCAGGTTTCCGCATCGAGCACAACATTCTCCAGCACCGATCCAAAGCGGATCGCGTGATATATCTGCGGCTCTTTTTCCTTCGACAGATCGACGCACTTGGCATAGCAGCCGCCTTCAAAATTGAAGACGCCGTTCGGCCCCCAGCCATGTTCGTCATCGCCAATCAGACGGCGATACGGGTCGGCGGAGAGCGTGGTTTTCCCTGTGCCTGAAAGTCCGAAGAACAGCGCCGTCACCCCATCTTCACCGACGTTGGCGGAGCAATGCATGGGAAATACATCGCGCTGGGGCAACAGAAAATTCAGAACGCTGAAAATACATTTCTTTATCTCGCCGGCATATTTTGTGCCGACAATCAAAACGATCCTTCGCGTGAAATCCAGCAGGATTGCAGTGGAAGATCTAGTTCCATCGCGCTCCGGAACCGCCTCAAACTCCGGCGCCGCAATCACCGTAAACTCCGGCACATGCGTTGCCAGCTCTTCCGGAGTGGGGCGCAAAAACAGTTGATGCACAAACAGCGCTTGCCAGGCGTATTCAGAAATGACCTGCACCGGCATCTGGTAATGCGGATCGGCCCCGGCAAACAGGTCCTGCACGAACACGTCGCGATTGGCCAGGTACGCCAGCACACGATGGTACAGCGCATCGAACTTCTCCGGCTCCAGCGGCTGGTTGACCTTGCCCCACTTCACGGTCTCGCGAGTCACGTCATCCTGAACGATGAATCTGTCTTTTGGAGAGCGGCCGGTGCGCACGCCCGTATAGGCCACCAGCGCGCCGTTGGCGGCCAGCTTCGATTCTCCGCGGGCCAGCGAGACGGCCACCATTTGCGGAACAGAAAGGTTGCGATGGACGCGGCCCGGCGTCAACTGGACAAGGACAGGCATGTCGTAGACAGATGCTTCAACCGGTAGCATGCGCGCGTCGCTCCCGACTTTAAGTAAACCCTCCATTGTGCCACGGTTCCAGTCTCCGGAAAATAATTCTCAAAAATTCTGGACGGGAGCGCTGGGTCTGGACGGCCCATCATCAAGTCCTGATTGCAGTCAAACGCCGGGGCAATCTCCTCGAAGCGCTGTGGCGTGTTCAGCTTATTCATCGCCGATTGACCATCAAGTGAGAACCATTTCTGTCGACATCGGCGTTTATCAGAACCAGTACTGTCCATAACTTCGCGGATCCGATCGGCAAACCGGGACTGAAGAAACATGGAAACGGTGAGCCTTATTCAACCCGTTGAGCGTGTTCGGCCCGAGGCAGTAGTCTGCAATCTGTGCGTTGCGCTGCTGGAGGATCGGAGGGTTTTACCAAAGAGACTCCCTCGCGGAGCGCCGGTGGCACTTGAGTCTGGGATGTGCCAAGATAGAATGCTAAGGCTTTCCGGGGAGGTCACGCTGAATTACATAGAACAAGAGATCGTTCTCGAGACCGAAACTGCGTATGGTTCGGATATTCCTCTGTCCATTAGCTCACCTCTCTTGCGCCGATTGGAAGAAACCGTTCGCCCGTGTGTACGTATGGTTTTAGAGGGAACGAGCGCTTCCGTAGGCGCACCTCCCGCCTGGCTGGAAAGAGCCTCCGACGTTCGCACGGTTGGCTTCAGCAAACGAAATGGCCAGTCGGTGTTGCATGTGAAGGCTCCCAAATTGGGCGATGCCGTTCCGGAGATATTTGATCAAGCGACTCTGTGGCCCGGTTTAGCCGTCCAAGATGACACTGCAATCCAATTAATCGGCAAAGTAAGCCATGCCGTCCGTAGTAAGGAAGCAAGCAGCGATCTCTATGACCGTCCACTGCTCAAGCATTTGAGTCACTGGCGCAAGCTGTTTCGCAACGATTTACAGTCGGTGGCGTTTCCGGCCAATTCGGTCTCGAACGACGCTGCGGATGTATTTGACGGACTGGTTTCAAAGAATGCTTTGCTGTTGAGTGATCAGACTCCGACGCCACGTCAGATTCGCGTTGTTGGGAAATTGGATATGGTTCGCCACAGCACCCGGTCCTTCGGGTTGCTGCTCTCCGATGGCCAAGAGGTCCGAGGGATATTGAACGATGGCGATCCTGACCTGCTTCAGCAATACTTTGGCAAAGAAATTACGATCTTTGGCAAAGCGGTTTACAGACCTTCGGGGAGCCTTTTAAGAATTGACACACAGGAGATTCTCGACAAGGTTGAGGGACGTTCCGCATTCTCTGTTGTCCCACCAGCCCTCACCCATCATCCGAAGCCCGATCGCAAGATTCAAACTTCGAAGAATGGCGTGTCGGCCTTCTTCGGAACCTGGCCGGGAAATGAAACGGATGAGGAGTTGCTCGCAGCCTTGGGGGAGTTGAGGCGTTAGCCCCTACTTTATGTCCCAGAGCTATGTTTTGGATACGAGTGTGCTTCTCAACTTGATCCGAGGTCACGACCTCGGTAAATCCATAGATCGTGCTTTCGGATTGAGAGCGGCGTTTCACCGTCATATCGTCTCTATCGTTTCTCACGGCGAACTACGGGTACTGGCGGCACGCAACCAGTGGGGCGAGCAAAAGCTCGGTGCGCTCTTGCTCGCGTTGCAAGAAGTAGTGACGGTGAATGTGGACAGTAGGGCAATGGTTGATGCGTATGTCCGCGTGGAAGAGAATTGCCGGAATGCACCCGGTGGCGAACGCAAGATGGGGCAGAACGATATGTGGATTGGTGCTACCGCACTCCATACCGGTCTGCCGCTGATTACCACGGACAAGGACTTCAACCATCTTGACGATCGTTTGATCCAGGTGCATTGGATCGATCCGAAAAGCGGACAATCGACGGTGCACTAAAGCGAGTGGGCAACGCACTGAACTTCCGAAATTCCCGAGATCCAGAACCGGAGCATTTCAACAGTATCGATAAGTCGGCAAGTATTTACGGATGTGCTTGTCACACGAAGGTAAGCGGAATCTCAACTGCACAACAGGCCGAGTCACTCATCGAGCCTTGACGGGCACGAGGCTTGGCCGCCACCGCCTTCTCGCTCCTGGATACCTGACTGTTCGGGACCTGATTCCCGGTCCGGCTCGGATGGCCGCCTCAGCGAAGCGGGAAGGAGCAAGGAACTTAGCTGGCGGCAAGGATGGGAAGGACAGGCAGGTTGCGGGTGCTGCCAGCCTCCTGCATCACGATGTCGAGATGGGCCAGCACCTCGTCGACCGTCATGGTGTAGATTTCGCGGCCATTGTCGTAGCCGTTTTCGATGGCCTGCTTCAGATAGTGTCCGGCGATCTGCGCGGCCAGATAATCCGTGATGACATTGCCTCCGGACCGCTTGCGGAATTCCACCCAGGCAGGCAGCGGCATGGCGATCGCCAGAGAACGGCCACTGACGAGAAAGCGGACATCGACGGCATCCGCGTGCCGGGTTGCGATGGCGACGATGTTCCCTTTCCAGGCGCAATGCAGTTGTTCGCCGGTCCAGTGGTCGACGGCTTCAAAGTCTTCATACATAGTTACCAGCCTACTTGGCGGACGGTCCTGGATCAAGTTGCACGGTTGCCGCATCCAAATTTAAACCGCGCAAAAAGCGGTCGCGGACGGCAGCGGGCGGGCCGCAATGCGGAGGGCCAATCTGGCGCCGCGCAGCGCGGCTTTCCCGAAATAAAAAAAATATTTTCAACCATTCCGCGCCGATCCGCGTCCAACAATGGTTAGTACGATAGGAATACGAGACGGAGTCCACAGAATGGCCAATACCCCTAGCGCGAACCCACAGGATACGCGGCTGTATTTCGAGAAACGCCTACGGCAGCGCCAGCAGGAACTGGAGCAGGCCGTGGCCAGCACGGTGGCGCAAGCGCTCGCCAGCAACATTGATGACACGCAAGACGTCGCCGACCAGGCGGTCGCGGGCTATCAAAAGGAATTGCTGTTTTCGCAAGGCTCGGTACGAAGCGCGCAACTGCGCCTGGTGCGCCAGGCATTGGCGCGCCTGGCGGACGGAACGTTTGGCGAATGCGTCCGCTGCTACCAGGCCATCGGGGCCAAACGGATCGAGGCGCTTCCCTGGACCCCGTATTGCATCGATTGTCAGGAGCGCATTGAGAAGGGCGACAGCGAACCAACCGCTTCCGTCGCCTGAAAAGCGTCGAGGGAGCCGGAAACCACGGAACATTCCGGAGCGAGTGGGCTCCGCGGCTTTATTTCATGGCGGCCATGGTAGCGCGAAACAAAGTTTCAAAATCCTTGCCAGACTCTGGGTTGTGAGCCATTGCGGCTTCGACGCCTTTCTGCGCCGAGGCGCGTTGATAGCCCAGATTGACCAGCGCGGACAGGACATCTTCCGATACCGGCGTCGATGAGCTTGCGGTTGCCCCCGCAGAAGCCAGTTCCTGCAATTTATCTCTCAACTCCAGCACGATTCGTTCGGCTGTCTTCTTGCCGACTCCTGGGATGCGGGTCAGCGTGGCGTGGTCGTGGCTGTGGATCGCAGCGATGAGCCGCTCCGGCGTCAAGCCGCTGAGCACGGTAATGGCGAGCTTGGGGCCGATTCCGCTGATGGAAAGCAGCTTTTCAAAGAGCCGCTTCTCCGTTGCAGTCGTAAATCCGAACAGGGCCAGCGCATCTTCGCGAACGTGGGTGTAGACCAGCAGCGCAACTTCGTTGCCTTCTGCGGGCAGCGCCGTGAAAGTGGGAATGCTGATGGTCACTTCATAGCCGACGCCCGCGGCTTCGACCACCGCCGTTTGCGGAGTCTTGGAAAGAAGCCGTCCGCGCAGATGTGCAATCATGCGCCGATTCTATCGCCTGAGGAGTGCGGATGTCGCAGGCCCGTGAGTACGCGGAAGAAAACCTTCAACGATTGCGCCGGTAGAGGATGGAAAATTCATGGCCGGCGGATGCAGGAAACAGTTGCGCAACGGCTCGCAGACGCTCCGCCAGCGCGGGCGCGGCGAGCAGCGGATATTCGCGTTCCCGCAGCTCGCTATAGTCGAAATCGACGGTGAGCGAGAGCAGATAAATGGCAACGGCGTCGGAAAAAGCAGCCTCAAGATACTGCATGCGCGCTTTTTCATCGACCGCGCGATTTTCAATCGTCGGTTCCTGCGTGGCCTTGCCGATCCAGAATTTTGGACGCCGCCGCTTTGTTTGCGGCACAGCAATCTGCGCAGCGTTTGAGCCGAGCGCTTTCGCTCGCTGCTCCCACGCATCCTGGCTGGTCTCTCCGCGCACATTGGCTTCGGCCTGCGACCAGACCGTCCGCATAAAACTTTCCGGCACGCCGGCGGCGTCGACAAAATGATGGCCGGCGTTGATGTAGAACTCGAAGGAGAGCGCGAAGCGGTCCTGCATCAGGCGGGTCGAAATAAAGACGCAATCCGTACCGTCCACGTTTGCGTTGCGATGACAGACAGCCGTATCGCTCAGCTCGGTCGAGAAGCCGGCGGCAATCATCAGCTTGCTCGGATCCATTTCGAGGAACGTCGGCTCACTGATCTCCGACGGGTAGGACCCGCCCAGTGTCAGCGGCACAAAATAATATCGCTTGCGATGGAGCGCGGCGGCAATCGCGGGTGGGACTGCCTCAACCATTCGCTGCAAATCCGCAGCGGCAAGCTGAGTGTCGCCAAAGCTTCCATAGTGGATGCCGTTGGAGGCCCGCTCGATGGGCACGGTGCGCGCCACTTCCAGGGCGGCCTTCAATTCGATCTGGGCGATTTCCGGCATGAAGCTGTATTCTAGAGCAGTTCGACGGAACCTGGTACCCGGCCATCCGTCCCCTGGGGCAGCTTTCGATCGCGGAATCCTATGGGGCGCGTCAAGCCCGCTGCATGCGCCGGTCACGAAACGGGTCGGGCTGAACGCAGCGGCTGCGGTCGTTGCCAAGGAAAATCGAGAATGACAAACGAGCAAAATATCGCAGCCCAGGCTTCCAGTGGCTCGGAAAAAAAAGATGTCGCCATCTTCAAGATTCCCATCGGGAAGCTGGGACTGTTGAGCAGCTTGTTGATGGGCGGGGCGTGCGGATTTCTGGTCTTTTTCGCGACATTTTTCCTGGCCATCGTCGGCGTCGTGATCTATGACGCAGCCACTGGAACCTCCATGCTGAACCTGGACATCAGCTATCGATACATTGCCGCGCCGGTTGGCATACTTGCCATGATCGTCAGCTTGACCTATCTGCTGACGGTGTGGGCCCGGCGAAAATTGTCTGGCGCAGAATGACCGCGCACTCCTGATCGAACTCTAACTATGGGTATGGTGACCATTTCGCCGGAAGCTTACTTGCCGCAGCCGCGGCAATCTTCTTCAGAACAAGCGCGCGCGTGGTGCCGGCAGTTGGAAGAAGGCAACATTCTATTTTTCCCGCAGACGCCGATTGCATTGGCGGAAGACGATCTGCGCTTTTTGCTGACGCTGGAACAAACCGGCAGCGGTCTGCATAAAAACCTGGCCTACAAACCGCAGCGCGACGAAGTTTCCGGGGCGGACATGAAAGGCGCCGATGCCGCCGCAAGCGAACGCCTGCATCGAATTCTGCGCGAGTATTCTCAGCGCGTCACCGAATTTCTCGACTCTTTTCTGTCTCCCTATCGATCGCGCTGGCATCTGGATTATGGCAGTTTCCGTCCGCAGGAAGAGCAAGGGCGCGACTTGCCTCTGCGTCGCCGCAACGACCTGATGCACACCGACGCCTTCCCTACGCGACCTACGCGAGGCGCTCGCATTTTGCGGTTCTTCAACAATCTTCATCCCACCAAGACGCGCGACTGGATTACCGGCGAGCCGTTTCGCGCCTTGGCGCCGCAGTTCGCGCCGCAGCAGATTGCGTTGCCGCGGGAGCAGAGCACGCTGATGCGTGTGACCATGGCGGCGGCGTGCAAGGCTGGGCTAGGGAGGGCAATTCCCGGGCTGAAGCGCTCGCCGTACGACGACTTCATGATGCGCTTCCACAATTTCCTGAAAGAGAATTCGGACTATCAGGCGCAAGGAAAGCGCGAAGCGTGGTCCTTCCCGCCGGGCTCCAGTTGGATCGTCTACACCGACATGGTGCCGCACGCCGTCCTGGCGGGCCAGTATGCGCTGGAGCAGACTTACCTGGTTGCGCCCGAGGCGATGGTCGCGCCGGAACATTCTCCGCTGGCCGTGCTACAGGGGATGACGGGCGAGCGGCTGATTTAGGGATTTCCCTCCTCCTCTACAGGGATTTCCCTGTCCTGCCCAGTCTTCAAAACCTACAACGCGGACCAACTCCCTGCAAAAAGCGCTGAAAAATACCGGAGGAAAAAGTTCTCATCTCTGCTATGCTTGCGTTCGTTATTTCTTAGTGGAGGGAAGACCCGTGAAGCGGAACCATTCTGCAGGGACAGCGGTTGCGATGCTGGCGTTTGCGTCATTCGTCACGCTGGGAGCATTCGCGCAGAAACGTCACACAAAAGCAAAGAGCGCGGCGGCCACAGAGACCGCTCCGGCAGCAGCAGAAGTGCAGCCTGCGCAGGAGACGGTCGACCTGGGCATGTACCAGCGCATTATGGATGAGGGCTTCAACCACTCGCATGTCATGGACTACGCCAGCGCGCTGGACGACGATATTGGACCGCGACTCACTGGCTCCCCAAACCTGGCCAAGGCGAATGAATGGACCAAGAACCAACTGACTGCGATGGGATGCGCGAACGCGCATCTGGAATCGTGGGGAGATTTTGGCATGGGCTGGCAGCAGTTGAATACCTGGGCTCGGATGGTCTCGCCGGACACGGCCGTCTTTATCGCGCAGGCCACGCCGTGGTCTCCCGGAACAAATGGCCCGGTAACGGCCAGCGTCGTCCACGTCAATGTTCATGAGGGAAAAGACATCGACCAATATAAGGGCAAGCTGGCGGGCAAGATCGTGCTGCTGGGCGAGATGCGCGCGGTGCCGCCGGTCGACAAGCCGCTGTGGACGCGCTACACAGATGCGGAACTGGAGGCGATGACCAGCTATCCTCGAGCTGGCGGCGGTATGCCCCCGAATTTGAAAAAGCGGCTGCAGACCTATCTCAAGCGGCGCGAGCTGATGGGGAAACTGATGCAGTTTCTGACCGACGAGCACGTCGCCGCAATCATTCTCCCCAGTCGCGACGGCGCGGACGGCGGCGGCTCGGGCGGTACGTTTTTTGACGACAACGGCACATGGCTGGGCCCGGAGCCGTACAAGGCCGACCATCGCATGAAGGTCCCGGTTGTGGTGATGGCGATCGAGAACTACGGACGCATAGTCCGCCTGCTGGAAGCCAACGTTCCTGTGACCGTGCAGATGGATGTCGAAACCAGGTTCACCGGCGACAACGAGCAGGGCTACGACACCATCGCGGAAATTCCAGGAACCGATCCGCAACTGAAAGACCAGGTAGTCATGGTCGGCGGACACTTGGATAGCTGGATCGCCGGAACCGGCGCAACAGACAACGGAGCCGGGACAGTGGTGGCGATGGAAGCGATGCGCATTTTGAACGCGCTGCATGTCCAACCCCGTCGCACGGTCCGGATCGCGCTATGGAGCGGCGAGGAACAGGGTATCTACGGTTCGCGCGGCTACGTGAAGGACCACTTTGGCAGCTTCCCGGTTTCCACTGCGCCGGACCAGATGAAGCTGCCGGAGTGGCTGCGCAAACCTGTCGGCCCGCTGACCATTCTACCCGAGCAGAAGCTGGTCTCCGGATACTTCAACGTGGACAACGGCTCGGGAAAGATTCGCGGCGTATACCTGCAGGAAAACGCTGCGGTGGCGCCGATCTTTGCCGCATGGATCGCTCCACTGAAGGGCCTGGGCGTTACCACGCTGACCATGCGCAACACCGGCGGCACCGACCATCTCTCGTTCGACGCAGTGGGAATTCCTGGGTTTCAGTTCATTCAGGACCCGCTGGATTACGAAACCCGCACGCATCACTCCAACATGGACGTGTATGAGGAGCTTTCGCCCAGCGACCTGAAGCAGGCTGCCGTAGTGGAGGCGATCTTTGTCTACAACACCGCCATGCGCGACCGGATGCTGCCGCGCAAACCGCTGCCCACGCCCAAGCCGATGTTCGACTTCAGCGCGCCCAAGCCGCTGCCGGGAGTCTTCCCCGACGCGGTGGCGCAGCCGACGCCGGCGCCGACACAGACGCCAGCGCCGACCCCAGATAAGAAATAATCGCAAAACAAAAGCGTCATCGACAGGCCGCTGAGTGAATCTCGGCGGCCTTTCTGTTGTTGATGTGGATTCAATCTTTGCAATTCGCGTCATGACTGGGCGTGCCCCGCAATCATTCTGCATCCAAGCGGTATGGAAAGGGCAATTCTCATGATCGAACGAAAGAAATTTTTCACCGCCATTGTTTGTGGCACAATGCTGCTCGTCGCAGGCTGCAACAAAACAGATACAACGAAACCCAACTTCAAGACTGCGATCGACAACTACTATCAGGCGCATCCCGCGTGCCTTTGGTCGGACGCAAAGAAATTTCCCGTCCAGGCTGCCACATCGGACGATGCCAGGACCGAAGGCTATGATGCCCTCACCGATGCTGGCTTGCTGACTCGAACCACGGCGGAAAAAAAGCAATTTCTGATCGGCTCAAAACAGGTGAATAACTACGATGTGTCCGCCAAGGGTCGCTCCACGTGGACGCAGGACCCGACACAACCCGGCTACGGAAATTTTTGTTACGGCCATCGCGAGGTCACTTCCATCGACAACTTCACCTCCTCGGTGAATTCCTCCGGCTCCAAGACCGCGCAGGTCAACTACCACTTCCAATTGTCAGGTGTCGCGGACTGGGCCAAGTCGCAGGAAATGCAGACAGCCTTTCCGCAATTGAACGCTGCGGTTGCCGGCAATCAGCCCGCGCAGACAACACTGGTGATGAACGGCAATCAGTGGCAGGTGTCTGATAACGGCCCTCCCGCCCAACAGTAGGCAAGTTTAGCTCACGCGAGTGTCGATCGCATCGCGTTCCGCATAAAAGGCCGCTGTCGGCTGCAGGTCCCGGTCGAACGGCAGCGGCCGCAGCGGCTTTCCGTCGGCGCGCTTATCTTCCTTCTGCCCGTTCAGCCAGGTGTACCTGTCGGTGATGCCCCACGTCAGCACGGCTGTGACATTGGGCTCGGCCAACATCATCGTCAGGTAGTCGCGATAGATTTTCGCGACAACTGCATCGCGTTCGTGAACCGTGCCGGGTACTTTTCTGTCCGCCACGTCCAACTCAGTCACAAACACCTGCAGATTCATCTTGGCCATTTCGCGGACAAAACTTTGCAGCTCTTTTCCCGGCGGCGCCAGGTCCGCCTTCAGATGGCTTTGCACGCCGACCGCATCGATGGGCACTCCGGTCGCCTTCATGCGGCGAACCATCGCCAGCACGGCGTCGCGCTTCTTTTCCTGGTCGGGATACTCAATGGCGTAATCGTTATAGGTCAACAACGCCTTTGGATCAGCCTGGCGCGCCGTTCTGTAGGCCAGGTCAATGTAGTCGTCGCCGACAAGTTCCAGCCATGGCGTCTTGCGCAACCCATGGGGCAGCCCATCCTTCGGATCGATCCCTTCGTTCACCACGTCCCAGGATTGGATTCTTCCCGCAAAATGGTGCATCTCCGTCTGGATGTGCTCGATCATGGCCTGCCGCGCATTGGCTTTCGTAATGGGCCCGGGAAACCACTTGGGCAATTCCTCGTGCCAAATCAAATTGTGCCCGCGCACCTTCTGCCCGTTCTTTTGGGCGAAATCCATCAGCGCGTCCGCTTCGTGAAAATCGTATTTCCCGGGCGCAGGACTGATCGGCCCCCACTTCATCGCATTCTCCGGGACGACAATCGAGCACTGCTCCGCGATCAGCGCGCCATACGCAGGATTGCCGGCCAACGCAGCCGCATTGACCGCGCAACCGACCAATAGGCCGTGGGCCTTTCCATGCGCGCGCAAAGAAGCTTGTCCGCTGACGCTCTCTGGTGGCTCGTTGGTTGTCTGCGCCCATCCG